>JAYUQN010000996.1:0-6876 GCA_043756725.1 Saprospiraceae bacterium | reverse complement strand
TTTTATCAACTAAATTGGTCTTTTTATTGATAAAACAGTTGTACTTTTTACTAAGCCCATCCGTCCACGACAAAATATGGTGGTCTTTTGTAGAAGATAAATAAGACAAGGTTTTTAAATTATCGCAAATCAAAAGAAGAAATTTACTTGGAAGATATAAAACCAAGTCATTTTTCTCCTCTTTCAGCGATTTATTAACTGACCCTGCAAAAAAATCAAGATAAAAAGCACTGTCAAGACGAACAAAAGCCGCACTTTGGATAGTGCGGTCATTGTAATTCAGTTCGCCATAATATTGAATACACTCAGTAGGTTTATGAAAAACGATTTTTTCCGTATCGGGTGCAGCTATACTTTTTTCAGGGCTATCAAAATGACCCGATATGTAGTTTTGACCATACATATTGAAACCTATAGTTTCTTTGCAAGCACTCGCACCGCCATAAGTTTCAATACTCTTTTTGAGTACCACTAAGGCATCATAATAGTTTTTCAAGGCGGGGTCAATGGTTTGTGACGTCCCGTAAGTCTGGAAAATGTATAGGATAATCGTTGTAATAATGTAGCGTAGTGAGTTCATATTAATTGATTTGTTTAAATAAGTCAAAGTTGAAACTGTAAGTTTGATTTGAATATTTGAATTTTGATACTTCGTTGAAATACTTGTTATTTATATATTCAAATGATTCAACAAAATAGTTATAATAAATAATACCTTCCTTTGTAAGTAATTTATTTGTTTCTTCAAAGTCTTTAATCCCTAAACCATATCTATATAAGGCAAAACCCATACGTGCTTTCAATTCTAATTCATCTTCACCTCTCAAAATATTAGATTCCATAAGTTCGTCAAAACAATGAAACATAGTTGTGAAAGTGAAATTACCATGAAAAGCGCCATAAACGTCTCTTAATTCATTATCTCGACCATTAAAATTCTTTACAGGTGTATGTCTTGGTACTTTTAAATATTTTTCAGCATCATGTGTAAGGGTATAAAACAAAGTATGCCCGAATTGGTGTGCTATATCCTCAATCATGGAAATTACTGAGGGGGTCGTATTGTACGAGTTTAAAAATGCTGTTCCGAAATGGTGTAAAGCTGTGAAAGACTCCATGTTCGAGGAATTAAACAAAACAAATTCTCTTGTTGTCAAAGTTATTAATTCGTAGAATTTAGGACATATTTTATGTATAATGTTTAGGGCTTCATTACAAAAAGGCAGCATTTTAGATTTGGACGAAAATATATTTTCATTCAACGCTATGGTCATATCATCAAATATATCAGCCTTATGGTGACAGATTGAAAACCTGTTATTCTGGATACTATCAATTGGAAACAGCGGATTCACTTTTCCATTTTCAAGCGTCTTTTTTTTAATATCTAAGCGCATTTGCTGATGTAATTCATTGACAGTCAATATTGTGTAACCCATGTTCGGAAAATAACAAACACCACTTTCATCATTGTAAACATCTAAAATTGTTACATCTTCATTTGAATAACCACTTAATATTTGAGAAATATTGATTTTCGGGGTTTCTTTCAATGTTTTTTTTCTTAAGTAATAGAAAAGGCTGGGTTCTAAAAAAGCCATGTCATTATCAAATCCAATAGCATCTATTAGAGTTTCATTCTCTTGATAGACGAGGATTTTCATATTATCGGCTAACTCTGCCAAGCCACTTTTAATATCCGAAGTGCGAACCTCAAAATTTAGTATTTTCATTGTTTTTTGTTTTTATAATTATAGTCATTTTCTTTCGTAAACGTACCTTAGTTCTTTCTTAAGCTATCTTCTTGAATAATAAAATCAACCACATCTTCCAATTGTTTGGCTTCTATGCTTTTTGAGCGAATAATTTTATTTTCATCTAAAATAAATATCTGTGGTGTAGTTTCCACATTATATAATTGCTTATAGCGAGACATTAAATAAGGATCCATGGTATTAATAAAATCAACAAATCCTTTTTCTTGGATATATTTAACACATTCAGGCATCTTATTACTACTATTGTTGAGATAAGTACAAGTCGTAAATATCTTAACGTCTATGTTTTTTTCTTTTGCTTTTTTTGCAAAGGCAACTAATTCAGGAGATTGTTTTTGACAATGACCACAATCAGGAGCATAGAAAAAAAGAATGGTATATTTTGATTTGATAGAATATAAACTTATTGCCTTGCTATTTTTATCAAACGTTGTATCTTGTATGAAAACAGTAATTTCAGGGGCTTTTTTACCTATCAAAATAGGGAATAGTTTATTGGCATTATTTAAAATTTTCTCTTTATTATTTTTTTCGATAAAGTCATCTGTTTGCCCTGTTTCAATGTATTTTTTAGCTAAGATTACATAAATTGCATCAAAGCCGACTAATTTTGATTTTGCATAATTATTAAAATAATGCAAGAAATAGAATTGGAAAGTTTCTTTACTTGGTTTTACTAATTCCAAAATTCTGTCTATTGATTGGATAATTGAATCAGGATGCTGTGGGGTTAATTTTTCAATATAATAATCAATACGCTGGAACAATACAGGCGAACGTAACAACGCAGGATTTGACATTTCAAAATTATCAAACCAGTGTTGCTTATAGTAATAGTAAATCGCTATTTCACGTTCGTTTTTATCCTTAATATTGTCGAAAGTTGCACTTTTTACCTCGGTTGCTGTTTTAATCAACATGGCTGTTAGTGTACCTGTATGTTTTGTAATAAGATTGTGTTGATAAGTATTTACTTCCTGGTCTAAGTCTTTTAGTATCTGAGTAGCTTTAAGGCTATCTTTAACTCTTAAAGTTTTAGCTTCTTCTGCCAATTTGGTTTTGTCGCTGAGGTAATGCATATAATTGAAAAATAAGTCATTGTCCTTTGAATTTTTCAAGGTTGCTTGGTTATACGGTTGTTCTAAACTTGTAATGAGCGTAAAATTTTGCTCTTGTTCATTGACCACAATTTGAAAGTAAAAATCGGGAGGCATAGTAACTAAGTAAATACCTGGTTTTAGTTTTTCTTTACCCTTAAAAGTAAAAAAACCAGAAGATTTCTCGACAATTGCAGTATCTCGGATATACGTTTGGCTGCCCATTTGAAATCCTAAAAACAGTGTATCTTTACTATAACCGAATAATTTAATTTTGATTTCATAACCATCTTCTGCCGTTTTTGCAAAAGCCCAAATCTGGAAAAGAGATATAAATAAGCCTGTCAATAAAATTTTTAAAATGTCTTTTTTCATAATTATTTTATGATGATAGATGATTAAATAATATTGTTTGAATATTATGACTAATTTATTTGAAAAAGTATTGACTTTAATTATAGCTTGGTGAACGTGTAAAACAAAATTATGCCTTATTTTAATAAAAATTTTAACAACCTTAAGGCTTTGAGTAAAACGCAAAAAAATTAGGACAAACTTGCGATATAACGAAATACGAATACAGTATTAAAATGGTTAAAAAATAATTTGTATGCAATTTCATTAAAAACAAGTTTGCCCTATTTTAAGCCTCTTTAGGAATTATAAATTCCGTTACCACTTTATAGAGCCACCAGTATTAGTACCTAATGTTACTGGCTTATCAGTAGTAGATGTAGGGCTGATATGGCAACCGTCGTTTGTACCACCTGTAATAAATTCTGTATTAGTAACAACGTTTGCTTTAGCTTTCAATTCAGCCAATGATAATCTGTTTTGCATGATTAATTATTTTTAAAAATTTTCATCTTACTCTTTTCTCATTTCACCTATAAAAGGAGACCATGAGAGGGTTTTCAGAGACCCCTCAGTATCAAAGCCAAAAAGAAGGACAATTGCCGGCGTAATGTTTTTCTTCTTGTCTATCAACATGATGCAAAGGTGAAACGTCGCAGTCCAAAAATTCTGGACTGGTAGGAAAAAAATTAAAAAAAGTTTTACCACCATGAATATTCTCCGAATCCGATGCGGATAATACGGGCAAACGGGTTTTTTTGCCATCCACGTAATAATATGATTTCTTAACCTCGCAGTAGTCAATCTCTGTACCAAATGAGCGTAAGATGTCAAAATAATTGAAAACGCTGCTGCGGGAAATACCCACCAAAGAGCCTAATTCTTTTGCAGAACCTGTACCTTTTCGGGCTATAAGCCTGTCTATACGTTGCAAAAGTTGGAATTGTTCGATAAAAGCCATGTGCCGAAGTTTTAGAAGTTAGTTAAAAATGTTCGTTGATGTTCAGATAAAAAAGTCTCTTTCAATGAAATAAATAGACTATCCTACCTTTCAGATAAGATGTCAAGGCATAAAATAGTGGTTTTTATCTCTCTTTTTAAGATAAAAACCATTGTTTTATGAATAAAAAACCGTACCTTGTAGAGGATACTTAGCTTGAAATAGCTTGAAATAGCTTGAAATAGCTTGAAATAGCTTGAAATAGCTTGAAATAGCAGGTAAATTAGAAGACATAGTGTAATACTTGTTTTTGGCTAAGTTATATGATTTGCGAAGATAATATGTCTATTTGTCTATTTGTAAATTTAATACTAAAACCAAATATTAACATATTTTTTAAAATGTAAATTATAAATAATACGTTGCCATGCAGCAATTTCTAATGTAAAAAATACACGTGGCTTTGTCATTCCGACGTAGGAGGAATCTGGATATAGAGTATTGATATGCCGTATTTTTTCCGTAGCAATCCCTACGGGAATATTCAGATTCCTCCTTCGTCGGAATGACAAAAGCGGTTTGAAAAAAATGCCATATATTGAAGTTTTTTTAAATCATGAAATCCGACTCCAAACCTTCATCTGCTTCTCATTTATTTCCATATAATTTTTCATCCCTTCATGCTCAGGCAAAGCTAATGAAGGGTCATTATCCAACACTTCGATAGCAGCGTGTCGGGCAGCTTGCAATATTTTACCATCTTTAGCAAGGTCAGCAATGTGCAGATTGAGCAAACCACTTTGGGCTGTGCCTTGTATATCGCCCGGACCACGCAATTTTAAATCAGCTTCTGCTATATCAAATCCGTTTGTCGTGCGGCACATGGTTTGGATACGCTCTTTGCCATCTCGAGACAATTTAAAACTCGACATCAAAATACAAAAAGATTGCTCTGCACCCCGTCCGACTCGTCCCCGCAACTGATGCAATTGCGACAAACCAAACCGTTCAGCGTGTTCAATAACCATCATAGACGCATTCGGTACATTCACGCCGACTTCAATAACCGTTGTGGCAACCATAATTTGCGTTTCATGTTTGATAAAACGTTGCATTTCAAAATCTTTATCTTTTGAAGGCATTTTACCATGAACAATGGATATTTGATATTCTGGCATCGGAAAATCACGGCTTAGAGATTCGTAGCCTTCCATGAGATTCAACAAATCCAATTTTTCAGACTCTTCAATCAAGGGATAAACCACATATATCTGGTGCCCTTTGGCGATTTGTTCCCTCATAAAACCGATGACCCGCAGGCGATGATTGTCAGTGCGGTGTTCCGTTTTTATGGGTTTTCGCCCTACGGGTAATTCATCAATAACTGATACATCGAGGTCGCCATACAAGGTCATTGCTAAAGTACGGGGTATAGGGGTTGCCGACATAACCAGAACGTGAGGGGGATAAGGCTTCGATTTTTTCCACAACTTCCCGCGTTGTTCCACGCCAAAGCGGTGTTGTTCATCGGTAATGGCTAAAGCGAGGTTTTTAAAAACAACCCAATCCTCAAAAATGGCATGTGTGCCTATCAAAATTTGGGTTTCACCCGAAGCAAGACCCCGAAGGACGGCGTCTCTTTTTTTACCTTTTATAGAACCACTTAAAAAAGCAATAGTGATGCCCAGTGTTTCACAATGCTTTGAAATATCATCGAAATGCTGCTGCGCCAATATCTCAGTAGGAGCCATCATCATGGCTTGAAAACCATTATCCAAAGCAATCAGCATGGACATAAAAGCGACAACAGTTTTACCCGAACCCACATCGCCTTGCAACAAACGATTCATTTGGATGCCCGCCCCCAAATCTCTACGAATTTCTTTTATGACTCTTTTTTGAGCATTTGTCAATTCAAAAGGCAGTATTTCATTGAAAAACTTATTGAAATAATCGCCAATTGTGCCAAAGACATTGCCTCTGACGGTGTCTTTCCGTATTTTTTTGGCTTGTAGAAGTTTCAGTTGTAGGAAAAATAATTCCTCAAATTTCAGACGGTTGCGATACCAATCGAGTTCGGGTTGATTTTCAGGAAAATGGATACCGTAAAGGGCTTGATAAGGTGGTGCGAGTTTGAAACGCTGCAAAATGGCTTCGGGAAGATGTTCGGCAATATCTGTCGGTTTCAGCTTTTCAAACAAAGCTCTCAACAGTTTTCGTTGCCCTTTAGCATCTAAGCCTTTGGCATCTAATTTCGCAGTAGAAGTATAAACGGGGTCAAAAGTCGGTGCTTTTTCCAATTTTTCAGGCGTTGCCAATTCCATTTCGGGGTGTGGCACACTCACTTTTGTGCCGTACCAATTCACCCGTCCATATACGATATATTCACCCCCAACCGACAAAGTTTTTTCTAAAAAATGAATCATTTGAAACCAAACGAGTTCAATACTGCCTGTTTCATCCCTTAAGGTGCCTGAAAGCCTTTTTACACGCCCATCACCCACCACTTCCAAACGCCGCAAAATGCCTTTCAACTGCACAGTGTCAGACTCCTCGTTGATGTCGCTGATGCGGTGAAAACGGGTTTACCTTGTCGGTGCTGGCCATTGCCCTGGGCGTTGCCTACGGCTCGGCCGAATGGTTTGGCGTATCGATCGCGCTCGGCGCGTTCTTCGCCGGCATGCTGCTCAACGAATCCGAACTGAGC
>JAYUQN010000995.1:0-2608 GCA_043756725.1 Saprospiraceae bacterium | reverse complement strand
GCCATTGTTGTCACACCTTTACCGCCACGATTGGAAACAAGGCGATAATCTTCAACAGGTGACCGTTTGCCATAGCCATTTTCTGAAATAACCAAAACGGATTGCGTGGTATTGCCCTTATCTACGCAAATCATGCCTGTGACTTGATCTTGTCCACCATCATCATCAATTTCGAGACCCGCCACACCCGTAGAAGCTCTTAACATCGGGCGTACACGTGATTCGTTGAAACGAATTGTCCGTCCGTTGCGGTTGGCAATAAGGATTTCGCTTGTGCCGTTGGTCAATTTGGCTTCGATAAGTTGGTCGTCTTCCCGAATTTCAATTCCGATAATACCACCCGCACGAGGGCGAGAGAAATGCTCAACCGAGGTTTTTTTCACCAAACCGTTTTTCGTACAGAAGATAATATAGTGCGATTTGTAGTATTCAGCATCTGTCAAATCCTGAATTTTAATATAAGCCCGCACCTTATCATCGCTCGGCATCGAGAGAATATTTTGAATCACACGACCCGAAGACGTTTTGGTTCCTTCTGGAATTTCATAAGCTCTGAGCCAATGACATCTGCCTTTTTCACTGAAAAACAGCAAATAATCGTGCGCATCCGCTATAAACATGTGCTCCACAAAGTCTTCGTTTCGGGTTTTGGAGCCACGAGAACCGCGTCCTCCGCGTCCTTGCGCCTTAAATTCGCTTGAAGCGGTGCGTTTGATATAGCCGAGGTGTGAAATAGTGACCACCATTTCTTCATTCGCAATGAGGTCTTCCATTGAGATTTCACCGTCAGAATGCGTAATATCGGTGCGGCGTTTATCGCCAAAACGGTCTTTGATTTCAGTCAATTCCGTTTTGATAATATCTCGTTGAAGGGTTTCACTGCCAAGTATTTCTTGAAAACCTGTGATAATCTTCTTAATCTCCTCGTATTCGTTTCTGATTTTATCACGCTCAAGCCCTGTTAAACGCTGCAAACGCATTTCGAGAATGGCTTTCGATTGAACTTCACTCAACGAATACACTTTCTGCAACTCTCCTCCTTCAGAAACAAGACCAATTAAGGTAGCCACATCTGCGCTAAGGCTGTATGTGGTAGACATCAAAGCTTCTTGGGCTTCGTCGGGAGTTTTAGCGGCTCTAATCAACTCGATAATACGGTCTAAATCATCTAAAGCGACATACAAACCTTCTAAAATGTGTGCTCTGTCTTCCGCTTTTTTAAGGTCAAATTTGGTGCGGCGAATAATGACTTCTATACGAAATTTGATGAATTCCTCTATTATTTCTTTCAAATTCAAAGTCATAGGACGACCTCTAACCAAGACCACATTGTTGATGCCGAAAGAAGATTGCAGAGGCGTTAGCTTATACAATTGATTTAAAACCACGTTAGCTGCAGCGTCGCGTTTCATTTCAATCACCAATCGGACACCTTCTTTATTGGTTTCATTTCGAACTTCTGAAATGCCTTCAATCCTTTTATCAACCGCCAATTCTTCAATTTTCAGATGTAGAATGGCAGGGTTGACTTGATAAGGCACTTCTGAAATGACAATCGCATCTCTACCATTGATACTCACAATTTCAGCTTTTCCTCGAACAACTACCCTACCCCGACCTGTTTCATACCCTTCACGCACCCCCTCAGTACCGTAGATGATACCACCTGTTGGAAAGTCGGGTGCTTTAATATATTTCATCAAATCTTGAACCGTCATATCGGGATTGTCCACCATTTGAATAGTACCTTCGATGACTTCTGTCATGTTGTGAGGCAACATTTTAGTAGCCATACCGACCGCAATACCTTCTGCGCCATTGATAAGCAAAACGGGTAATTTGGCAGGGAGGACGCTGGGTTCTTCAAGCGTATCGTCAAAGTTGAGGGTAAAATCAACGGTATCTTTATCAATATCTGATAAAATTTCATCACTGAGACGGCGTAAACGGACTTCAGTATAACGCATAGCCGCCGCACTGTCCCCTTCTATTGAGCCAAAGTTGCCTTGACCATCCACAAGGGGATACCGCAATGACCAATCTTGTGCCATCCGCACTAATGCATCATAAACGGAATTGTCACCATGTGGGTGATATTTACCCAACACTTCACCAACAACACGTGCCGATTTTTTATGCGCTTTGTTGTAAGTCATACCCAACTCCGACATACCAAATAAGACACGACGATGAACGGGTTTTAAACCGTCACGAACATCGGGTAAAGCGCGTGAAACAATAACAGACATCGAATAGTCAATATAAGCCGCTTTCATGTGGTCTTCTATATTGACTTGCACAACTCTTGAGTTTGACATTTATGGAATTTTATTTTTCTACGACGTTTTCTTTTTTATACTTTAAAAAAGCCCGTAAAGATACGCAAATCATAAGAAAAAAAAGGCGATGTGGATAACTTTTTTAAGAAATTTTGAATTAAAAGTGAGAAAAAGTAATGTATTAATTTATTGATAATCAATTAGTTAAAATAAATTATTGTACAATTTATTTGTTGCTGTAATATTTCGTGTGCAAGTGGGCATTTTTTTTACAATAACCTTGTTAAAATGAACCACGTAGAGACGTTGCACTGCAACGTCTCTACAAT
>JAYUQN010000994.1:0-6904 GCA_043756725.1 Saprospiraceae bacterium | reverse complement strand
CCTTAAAATACAAAAAGAATTAAAATACATAAAATACAACAACATGGTGTGCGTTGTTGATGTTGTCCTAAAATAGTTATAGTTAAAATTTATAGGTGTAAATCATTCAATACCAAATGTTATTGTTTGTTTTTTTCCGCGAAAAATTTTTTCATCAACGAAACCACCAAATGCGTTATGGTTTGCCCCGTCTCTTCCTTATGGTTTTCTACTTGGGCAAAGAGTTCATCGGGTATATCAATGGATATGCGGCTGCGCCCTTCCCGCTTGCTTGAAGGTGCGCTTTTTACCCCCCCCTCCGTAATTAGGGGTAATGGGTGATGAATTATGGGTAATGGGTGATGGGTAATGGGTAATGACGGCTGTTCCGTTTTTATGGAAGCGGATTTTTGAAAGGAGGCTTCTAAGGCTTGGGCACTTAAAGCAGACGTTGTATTTTTAGGTAATATCTTTTTCATTTTAATATCATTTTCAATTTTATTGCTTTTTACTGAGGGGGTTAAAACTGTGCAATTATTTCTTGAATTTCATCCGTTAAAGCTTCTATTTCAGCCTTCGCTTTATCGTCTTTGTATTCAATCACCCCTACCCCATCGCTCACGCTTTCGGCATACGCCAAACGTTGTGCCAACCGAGTTTTCAGCATCGGCAATTGTTCGTAATGGCTAAGCGCGTCTTCTACGTTTTTGGCGATATTGGATTTAGCGATGATGCCGTTCATCACGACATAGCCTTTGATTTTTCGCTCTCCCCTATCCGCTGCCAAGCGGTCATATTGCTCTAAAAATTGCTCAAAACTGCGATAATCCAACTCCGATGGGCGAACGGGAATGATGATAATATCCGAAGCCCAAATAATGCGGCTTTGCACCTCTGCTAACGTCGGGCAACCGTCAATGATGACAATATCGTACTTATCACGCAAGTCTGGAATATTGTAAAACAGTTGCTTTGCGGCTTGTGTCTCCACTTTTATGAAAGGTTCTTTTTGGGCTTCGGCTCGGTTTTCACCCCAGACCATAGCCGATTTTTGACCCTCATCTAAGTCAATGAGACAGACTTTTTGGTTGCGGTGGGCAAAGGCAACAGCTAAGTTGATGGCTAAGGTTGTTTTTCCAACGCCCCCTTTTAAGTTTGTAACGGCGATTATCATAAACGGTTTTTTTAGTTTTATCCAAAGCAACAGGTGTTTGTACTGACATGTGCGCAAATGTACGTACTTATTTGTACCTGTTAATATAAATGTACACAAATCTTTACAAGTACACACAAATCAATACTTATGTGTACAAGTAATGACAGGTCATTACTTGTACTGGCATGTAATGGCGTGTATATGCAGGTACGCACAAGCCAATACTTATGCGTACAAGTAATGACATGTAAGTACATGTCATTACTTGTACGCGCAGGTCATTACTTGTGCGTGTTTGTGTGTGCATGTCATTACAATATTGCAGATTCATTTTTGAAATACATCAAAGTCCTTTAGAAGGTTCTTTTTATTTTTCCATTTTAAGCCTGTGAAAAAACTTTAACCGATAACCCTTGACAAAATACGTTTAGAACGCTTAATAGCCTTTAAAAACCTATTTAAGAAGATATAACCGCTTTATTTATTTCTCTCAAAGATAAAGCTTATTGAAATTCACTGTATTTTGTACATACTTGTGCGTATTTGTCAGTACATGTGTTGACAAGTGTGTGCAAATGTAATTATTTTAACAGTTCATGCAAGGTGCTTTTGTAAAGGTAGTATGTCTTCCACGGTTTCAAGGTGTCAAACGCTTTGACCTAACCGACGCCCTAAACTTTACAAAAGTACCTTGATGAAAGCATTTTGAAACCCTGTTGAAAAATCACCTTTCGTTTTTTACTTTTATTTCAAATTAAAAATACTACTTTTGAAATCTTTTAAAACCTTACATAAAATATTTGCTCACAGAGTTACACAGAGGTTACACAGAGGTTTCACAGAGGTTTCACAGAGTTAGATGAAAAAAAAGCGTATTATAAGTATCTAACTCTGTGAAACCTCTGTGTAACTCTGTGAGCAACTGCTTTATGTAGGGTTTCAAATTTTGCATAACTACTTAGCCGTATGATGGACTTCAGTCCGTCAATGTCTAAGTAATTGCGATAATTTTATTTAAAAAATAGAATACCCTTTATTTCTATGAGATTTGAACATTTATGGCACATCCCGAGGAAAGCGGGACGGACTGAAGTCCATCATACAGCAAAGTAATTGTAATTTTGCTTAAAATTAATTATAATGACTAAAAGTATCGTAATTACCTATCAAGAAGATGATGAACCGCTTTTGATGGCTCTTTTTAGAAAATTTAAAATAATGACTCGAGAAGTTAAAAATTATGGAGAAAATGGCGTACCAGTGTACGTTGCTGACGATATTATTGAAGGTTTTAAGCTTATTAAAAAGTATGAAAATGGAGAAATTGAATTACCATTAATGAAAAATCTACTATAAGTGATGATGAAATTTCTGAACTTCTAAAACAAATTCCATAGCGATTTTATGAAATCTGATAAAATACTCCTTCTCGGCAATCCACAATTACACAATATTTCAGCACCTATACAGAAAGAAGAATTAGCCAGTTTAAAACCCGTTATTCAAGATTTACATGACATTCTCTTTGAATTTAAAGCCCGATTTGCCCATTATGGTGCTTTCAGAGGCATTGCAGCACCTCAAATTGGCGTGATGAAACGCTTGATTTACATGCACATTGACAAACCCGTTGTTTTCATCAATCCCACATTGACCGATTTGAGCGAGGATATGTTTGAAATATGGGACGATTGCATGTGTTTTCCCAATCTTTTAGTGAAATTGAAACGGCATAGAAGCTGTACTGTCAACTACTTGGATTTGGATTGGCAACCTCAAACGATGCGCTTAGAAGGCAGTCTTTCAGAGCTTTTACAACATGAATATGACCATTTGGATGGGATATTGTCAACGCAGCGGGCTATTGATAATCAATCGTTTAGGTGGAGAAAGTAGGATATTTACGTAGCTTCGGCTTCAGCCGAACTTGTTTAAACGCCTTTAAGCGTGTGACACGCCTAAAGGCGTTTAAACGGGTTCGGCTGAAGCCGAAGCTACGAGATATTTCACTTCGTAATCTTCTTCAAAACAATCATTTCCTCCAATTTTGCAGATACTTGATTGAAAAAATTCTTTAAATACGTATATTCATCTGCTGGATAAGTGATTTTATTGATTTGAATGCGCATCACCAATTTAATGATTTTTTCATCACTGGATACATGATAACTGAATCGCGCATCTTCGGGGGGCAAGCCCAAATTCATAGATTTTGGCAATTCCTCAACTTTATAGCCTTCCGGAATTGTCAGGTTTAAAATATATTGGTCATTGGTGGGATACGGGAATTCCACAGGATAAGTACGATTTTCTGTTTTAAAAGGATTGACTTCCCAACCCGATTTCAAAGTGGGTTTCACATACATCATACCCTCGCTGATTTGGGCAGCATTCGCCACTTGCAATGTAATGGTTTCTTTCAAAGGCTCGCTGACTTTTTCGAGGTTGTTACAGGTCAAGTCTTTTATTTGCCAATCTGGATTTTTTGTTTTCAAATAAGCGGCTTTGTTTCTACCTGTTGCATCATTTTTATAAATATCGCGCTGGTCAACACCCATATAGCTTCTATAGGACGTATTAATAGTGCCGTTAAAATTACCATCTTCTGTAATATTAAATTCGGCAAAAAGTATTTGGGAACTGACATTGGGTTTGATATCAAGCCAAGTTTGCCCTTTTTTCTTTAAAAGCCATCCTTTACCATTCAAAGATTTTTCAGAAGGCATACCCATCGGTAAATTTTGATTGCCTACATCTAAAAACATTTTTTGATTGTTTTCAAGCTCCACCAAGACCAGCGCATGGTTAAACTGATCCATTATCGGGAACTCTATTATGGGCGAGCCATGCTTTCGGGTACTGACTAAGACGGGGTTGGCTTCAATACCTGCCTCTTTCAGCAAAGCGATAAGCAAAAAATTAAGGTTGCCTTCATCGCCTTTGCGTTTTATAAAAATATCATTAGGTGTTTTTAACGACCAAACATTATCTTCATCATCAACCGTGAAATTTTTATTGACCCAATCGTAAAGTTTTTGGATTTTCCCTTTTGTGGAATCGGAAGGACTAAAGACATCTTTTGAGGCTTCTAAAATTTTATTATAATTCGATTTTTTCAAATATTTTTTCCCCATCTGGTCATCCGTCACTAAATCATCTGCCGTTTTATCCCATGTTGTCAAAACTTCACTCATAATGCCATTAGTCTGCCAATATTTTCGCAATTGAAACCGAATACGGGTTAAGTGATTGTAAATACTGGTGACAAAACGCTCGTCTTTCAAGCCGGGTAAATCATTGACATAAAAACTCACATACGTTCTATTGGTCGTATTATCATAATTTGGTTTTGTTGATTTCAAATTATCTTGACCTTGAAATAAATAGGAATATTCATAACGTGACCACATATTCAGATTTAAAACACTGAAACGCGTCGGTATTTGGTCTTGAAAATACCAATCTTCCAAATCAAATAACCCGCCTTTCGATTTTTTTTCATATTCATATTCTATAATACAACCTTCCGTAACATTAGGAAGAGTGAATTTTACAACTGAAATATTTTTATTCAGCTTTTCATACGTAATGGCTTTTTTATCTATGGGATATTTCATGCCATTAGGTGCAATCGTTTGAGCACGTATATCGCTGATAAATTGCAAATCATCTTTTGAAACAAAACGAATGGATACGTTAGAATAAGAGAACCCTTCTTTCTTGAAAATTTTGATGCGTCGCAATACTTTGAAATAATAACCATAATAGTTACTCACTTCGTCCATTACCAAATCACCTGTTTCACCTAAAACAGCGGCAGAGGCAGAAGTGTCAGTTGCCCAATTTTTCATTTGTAAATCTTCCAATTTAAACTCACCCCAAGTGAGTTTGGGAACGTTTTGTGCAGAAAGGATGTGAAAAGAGCATAAAAAAAGGCTTAAAAAAAATGAGAAGCGTTTTGTAGCGTTCATGTTAGACGGTTTTTAATAAATAAATGCTTTGAAATATTTGTTGCTGTAATTTTTCGTGGGCAATTGTAGAGACGTTGCAGTGCAACGTCTCTACTTTTAACAAGGTTATTGAAAAAAATGCCCTATTGCACACAAAAAATTACAGCAACAAATATTTTGAAATAATGCCTAAAAATAGAACATATTTTATTTTTATCTACATAAAATTTTTGTTGTTTTAAAACAATGTATCAACAGCAACCCAACTACTTGTACGCTTCTTTTCTGTCAAAGTTTTAGGAGTCTTAGGTGAGTCAAAATGAGTAGGTAACACAGGAATTGTATTGTCAGATGAAGGTAATGAAGCCGATTTATCTGTACCTTTTGTAGTGGCTTCTACACTATTTTTAGCTGTTGATACTGAGGGGGGGGCTGACTGAAAAGATTCATAAAAAGTTACAGTCTTTTCAGTCAAAGTATCTGCTTTTAGCATGTCATAAGGTGAAATATTGACACGGTTGAGTTCCCCCAAAGAGTCATTATTTTGAACGTCAAACAGACCTGATGATTTCAGAATCTGCATATACCGCATACTGCCTTTTTTATTGGCGTGTTGATAATCGCCAATTTCATCCCGATAGGTCAAAGCCGTTGAAAAATCATTAACAGGCATACCCGTTTGCGCCTCAACGTAAGTTTTCAAAGGAGTTAAAAAAGAATCCCGAATGGTTTCAGCAAAAGGCGGATAATAAGGATTTATGACCAATTTCACCTCAACTCCCTTAGTTTTTGCATAATCAATCATCTCTTTTAGGCGCGTCACCATCAAAGGAAACATGCGCACTTTATAGGATGTCATATCTTCTTTATCGTCTTTTCCATTTGGCAACACCCGATCAATCAACCAATCATTATCTGTTTTATTGCGATAATACAGCACCCGCTGAAAAATTTCAGAATTGAAACGATATAAATGGGATATTTGACCCCCATAATACACTTTTCTACCCAACCATTCGTCATAGACAATCTCTTCTCGAGGGTCATATTTTATCAAACCCATGCTTTTTATCATTGCCGACAAACGCTCAGACTGTGGTGCATATTGAATAAATCCCGTTTTCAAAATATCATTATCACGGTCGCAAAGGGTAATATCCACAACCATTGTTTTGGGTGCGGGATGTCGGTCGAGGTAGTCCATGACAAGCACTTTGGCGAGGTCGGCAGGCATGCCGTTATAGCTCAAATTCATGGTTTTTGAGCCAGTTATTTTTTCAACTTCGGGCTGAAAAAAGGTCAAACCACGGGAGTTGCCGACAAAAAGTATGTCAGCGGCTTCGTTTGTATAATACAAGCGGGAGTAGCGAAATTGGCTTTTTTCACTCATGTTTTGTAGTAAAAAACCGAAAAAACGGTCGCCTACAAAAGTTAATGCAAGGAAAGCTAATATCCAAATTAAAGGTTTTCTCATCTTGAAATTTACGTTACCAATGTCTCTTTCTATACGTTTTAAAAAATGCAAAGTTTATCATTTTATTAAAGCTATTCAAATTCTATGCAGTAAAATGCTTTTTGTAGTAAGGGTATTTTTTATTTTAAAATAAAATAGTATTTGTAAAATGTTGAAAATCAAGTTAAAAGACATAGTAAAAATAGCGTAAATGAAAATCATGTATCACGGACTTTAGTCCAATGCCATTAAGCTAAGGATTTATGGTTCAATTTATTCGGGGTTTATGTAGAGACGTTGCACTGCAACGTCTTAGGTTTAGCTAATTTTCGCCACAATCAAGACGTTGCAGTGCAACGTCTCTAC
>JAYUQN010000993.1:0-2616 GCA_043756725.1 Saprospiraceae bacterium | reverse complement strand
TTAGCTTAATGGCATTGAACTTTACTCCCTCGACTTGCCCTAATAAAATCGGGCGTATTTTAACAATATCGAAGTCCAGTCAAATCACCCCTATATTCATCATTCATAATTTATCATTCATCATTAAAATCTTAAAAAGGGCAGCCGTGGCATTTGTCCACTTTCACATTTTCATTAGGTGCAGAAATGACTTTCTTATCGTCATTCACACAGCCTTTGCAGCCCAAAACACGGAACTCTGTACGGCGGTTCATTTGATGCTCTTTTTCAGTACAAGGAATCAAATTGACGCATTTGTTGGTAGCCATATTTTCACCATAACCTCTTGGCACAAGGCGGTCGCGCTCAATACCGTTTGTAACCAACCAGCGTACAACAGACTCAGCTCTGCGTTGAGAAAGGCGATTGTTGTAGGAGTTTGAGCCACGTGCATCTGTATGAGAAGCGATTTCAACAAGATAATTTGGATTATCTTTCATCAATTTTTTCAATTTGTCTAATTCTGGATTTGACTCATCGCGTAAAAAAGCTTGGTCAAAATCATAATAGACGTGCAAAATATAAGCGAGTGAACCAGAATCATACGTTCTTTCTGAGGGAACAAAAGTAGGTGATTTAGGGTCATTTATAATTTTACCTTCTTGATAAGTTACCCCATTGATTTTACCAGAAGCTGGTTTACCATTTACTTCATGAACGCCTTTCTTTTTATTGAATTTAGGCGACTCAGCAATCACTCCGGGGTTGCCAGCAGGTTGACCCGGATTTTCAGCAATCGGTTTTTCAGCAGGTGTTGTTGTAGGTTGTAGGTTTAGATTGACCAAATATGTTTTATTTTCAGTCAAATCCTTTGTACATACCGTGTCTTCTGTTGAAACTGCTAAGTATTTATCTTTTTCACCTCTTAGCTTATAACAAAAGCCATTGTCCAACGGGAAACTATAACGCCCAGAGGCATCTGTAGTCATAGATTTTAAAGAATCTTTTCCACCTATCAATTGCACAATCGCATCAGGCAAAGGTAAGCCTGTTGAAAGGTCGAACACAACCCCTTCTACGCTGTGTTTCAACATTTTAGATAACGGAATTTCAACAACGGCATTATCGAGAGTAGCGGCATCTTTTACGCAACCTTCTTTATGGTTTGGCTCGTAGCCTTCCATAGTTGCGGCAAAGTCGCTGCATGTATTAAATTTCAATTCAAATGTCACTTTACCATCTTTGCCCGTTTTTACGGTTCTTTTCAATTTATCAGCCACAATCGTTGCGTTTTCAATGGGTGCTTTGGTAACAGCATCAAAAACAAAAACTTTGATTGGCGCAGAAGATTTGGTAAAGCTGTAAATATCATCGCGACCCGCACCACCTGCACGGTCAGATGAGAAGAAGCCACATGTGCCGTCCTCATTGACATTGTAACAGAAATCGTCGTCTTGAGAGTTGATAGGCGCGCCGACATTTTCAGGAGACGACCATTGACCATTGCCTTTGTCGTCCACATAAACGATGTCCATACCGCCCATGCCTAAATGCCCGTCAGAAGCAAAATAGAGGCGACCCGATTGGTGGATGAAAGGGAATAATTCATGCCCTTCTGTGTTCACGCCCGGTCCAAGATTGGTAGCAGGTCCCCATTTGCCGCCTTCCAATTCAGAAACGTACAAGTCCATACCGCCAAAACCGCCCGGCATATCAGAAGCGAAATACAACTTGTTGCCATCAACACTTAAAGAGGGATGTGCACAAGAGTATTCATCACTGTTGAAAGGCAGGCTTTCTTCATTTCCCCAACCGCTTTTACCCGTTTTTTTGGCAGAGTATATTTTTAATTTCATCACGCCCTGGTCGTCAGTAGCAGATTTGCCATGGCTGAAATTGTTGCGTGTGAAATAAATCTGCGTTTGTTCTTTATTGAAACTAACAACAGCATCGTGAAATTTGGTATTAATATCGGTTGAAAAAGGCTCAGGGCGACCATAAGTAACCTCTGTACCGCAACCTTTTATAGGCACGAAGAAGAGATTAAGGAAAGGCTGACCCGTCCAACTGTGTGTGCGTTTAGACATCACACCTTTGTCGCGCTCAGAGGCGAAAACGATACCGTCTTTATAAAAATGACCGCCAAAATCATCTACATCAGAGTTAATAGTGGCTTTTTTGACTTCATAAACACCCTCGTTTTTGGTTTTAAGTTCTTCTTCATAATCGCAGGCTTTGCTGAGATATTGCCCGCGCACGTCTTCTGGCACAGCGGTGACGAACTTTTGATACCATTCTTTAGCCAAATCGCATTTGCCGTTGCGTTGCAGCATTTCACCATAATACAAGGAGTGAATAGGCTGCGCTTCGGGTAAACGCACGACTTGACCATAGACGAATTCTGCATTTTGCGAATCGCCAATTTTTCTATAACATTCAGCAAGATTGATGCTGGCTTCGGCGTTTGCGCCTTTCGCTAAAATAGAATTGAAAAGCTCAACAGCACTTTGATAGTCCAATTCTTTCATCATGCGCTTAGCTTTTTCAAGCTTTGCAGATTGAGCGACAAGGTTACTTGAAAATAAGACAAGAACCAGGGCTAGTAGGTAAAAGTTTTTTAATTTCATCAGAGTAAAA
>JAYUQN010000992.1:0-2617 GCA_043756725.1 Saprospiraceae bacterium | reverse complement strand
CACCTGCTTTGAAATAGGCTTCTGCACCCGTCATATAGACATCTGAAAAGCGATACAACACACACGGTCTTGAAGAAGGGTCATTGAAATTAGCCCCTCTACTTGGGTCCATAAACTTTTTGAGTGCAGGAAAAATGTCATTTCTCCACAAACTTGGGGGAATAACAATACCTTTAAAAGGTCTTGTACCGACAAATTGTGGCGCACCCGGCACTTCAAAATCAGGCAACCAAACGGCTGTATCTTGTCCTGCGACCAATGAAGTTGCTACACCTCTTTTGTTATTCGCAGCAGTAGCACTGTTATTAACTGCTGTATTTGCGATATAAACGGTGTAAAAAGAGCTGGCAAATCTTGAATCAATGTCTCTTTTTACAAAAGCTTGGTCAAGGAAATAGTTTTTACCTTGATTGGCACCAGAAGCCAATTTAATCGTATTAGGGCGCATACGGATATATGGTCTGCCATAAAAAGCATCTCTAACCATTGGAATTGCACCGCTAAACACCAAACCACCACTTGCATTTAAGTAAGAATTAACACCACTGTTACTTGGATAATTCCAGTTTGTGAACCAAGGTGAAAGGTTTTGAGCTGCGCCACCACTTGCACCACCACCAACGGTGTAATAACCGTATTTTGCATCTAAAGAGTGGTCACTCACGAACATTGTTTCTTTACCATAGTCATTGGCGGGAACAAAAGCATCACCGTAATCTGCCCATAAATCAAGACCATAAGTTGATTTACTCGCAATAATTTGACTACAAATAGCTGCTGCTTGCGTGAAATCAGAAGCCGTATTATTGAGCCAACCTCTTGTTAGATAGGCTTTGGCTAATAAAAGTTGTGCGACTGCTTTTGTGGCGGGTTTTCCTAAAAAGGGTGCAGTTGGTGTATTTGGTAAATCATTGGCAGCATCTGTCAAGTCTTGAATGATTAATTTATAGACCTCCGCAACGGGCTGTCTTGAGGCAGCTTGCGAGGGTACTGTGATAAACTCCGTGTGCAATGGCACATCACCAAAGGTTTGAACAAGATAAAAATACCAAAACCCTCTCAAAAATTTAGCTTGCGCTAAATATTGTTTTTTGGTCGCTTCTGGCAAATCTATGCTTTGTCCAAATTTCAATACCCCATTTAAGGTATTAATATCTTGAAAAGCCACACCCCACGCAGCCCCAAAATTGGTGGCATTGAGACCATTATAAGTTCCACTCACTCCGTTGCCACTTACACCCAATGCAAACTCATCAGTGCCTGCTTGCATTTCGTTGGTGAACCCCTCAGTACCCCATTGCCCTCTCATGTCATTATAGACACCTGCAATGCCGCCCAACACGCCCGAAGGACTATTGAAGAATGAAGGAACAATCTGCGATTGAGGATTTTCCTCTAATATTTTTTCACAGCCCGAATTAAAGAAAGCTGTAAAGGCGATGACGAATAAAAATTTTATATTTTTCATTATCAATTTCTATTTTAAAGTTAGAATTTAAGATTAAAACCAAGTGTAAATTGTCTTACAGGAGGGTTATTTAAGTTAACCGCAATTTGTCTTGTCGGTACGCCTGCATCACCAACACCTTGAGGTGCCAAACTACCATCGCTATAACCATTGCCCTCTGGGTCAACTGCAAGATTATCCCGAACAAGCGGCGAATAGATAATAAAAGGATTAGTTGCATTTACATAAAGTCTGGCTGAACTGATACCCGCTTTTTTGAACAATGGGTTAGACAAATTATACCCAAAGTTGATACTTCTGCACTTGATAAATGAACCATCGTAATAACCCAAAGTAGAACCAAAAAACGCAACAGCACTACCCGCATCGGGTGCAGGGAAAGCATTGGTTGGGTTGTCTTTAGTCCAATAATTCGTTTTCACTTGATTGACACGGCTTTGATTAAAAAATGCAAAACCACCAGAACCCGTAGCATTACCCGTAAGATAAGGGACGATGACTTTCATGCCCATTCTGGCAAACACCACCACTGAGAGGTCAAAGTTTTTGTACGTGAAGCGATTTGTTAAACCACCTTCCCATTTTGGTTGAAAATTGCCGAGTACTTGACGGTCATTTCCGTCTATTTTACCGTTGGCATCTACGTCTTCCACTCTAATTTGTCCTGGAAATTGAACAGGTGAGGTTTGATTCTTCAAAGTGCCATTATCAACATCTCCTTGCTGCCAAACACCCAATTTTTTGTAGTCGTAAATAACGGATAATGGTTCACCCACAAACCAGCCTGCCCCTTTGTTGAATAGTTCGTCGGGCTTGGTTAACTGCGTAATCTTTTCTCTATTTAAAAAATAAACCACATCGGTTGTCCAATTAAAACCTTTATTGTTTTTAATAATTTCAAAAGTAAGTGAAGACTCAAAACCTTTGCCTTCCGTTTTACCCAAATTTTTCAATGTTGAACCCGCACCATTACTTTGAGGAAGCGGAACAGACAAAAGAATATCTTTGGTTTTTTGATGATAAACATCAAATGAACCTGTAATTCTATCGCCAAATAAACCAAATTCAAGACCAATATCAGCTTGTGAAGTTGATTGCCAGCCTAAATCCGTTGCAGGAAGACTTGTAACAGTGTAAGCCAATTGTTGT
>JAYUQN010000991.1:0-2617 GCA_043756725.1 Saprospiraceae bacterium | reverse complement strand
CAGGTTTTATGAGCGATGTGGGCAATATTGATGAAATGGCAGCTTATGCCATCCAATTATTAAGTGATGAAGAGATGCTTCAAAGATTTCGAGAAAATGCCCTTGCCCAAGCGCAACGGTTTGATATTCACAATATTTTACCGCAATATGAGGCGTATTATGAGGAGGTTTTAGAAAAATCTTTGATGAAGGAGGCGGTTTGAACGCCAAAACTATACATCCGAGTTATTCTTCTTAAACCCTATAATTGTTCGTGGTATTTCTTCTTTGGATATTGAAAGTTGGTCAAGTGTTTCAAACAATGTTTCAATTGCCACTCCGTGTTCTTCTAATGTTGTTTCAAAAGTTTGTAGTTTATGCGCTAAATCTTCATTATTCATAATCCATTGCCGCATTTTAACAAATGTTCTCATTATGGCAATATTAACTTCAATAGCTCTTGGACTATTTATGACACTTGACAGCATAGCTACTCCCTGTTCAGTAAAAGCCATAGGGGCATAACGTAAACCCATTTTTTCAGAATTAGAGGTCACAAATTGTGACCTCCAATTCTGAAGTTCTTCATTTGAAAATTCAAACATAAAATCAGCGGGAAATCGGTTTTTATGTCGACTACCTGATCGCTTAAGCTGTTTAGTTTCAACCCCATAAAGACGTGCAATATCACGGTCAATTACAACCTTTTGACCTCTAATAGTATAGATGGTTGTTGCTATATACTCTTCAGAAAGGATAAGTTGATTCATAGTAATGTTCTTTTTTAATGAAATAATGTACAAAGATAAAACTATTGTTGCCTTTTCAAAGAAAAATAAATTGGAGGTGCCAATTTGGCACCTCCAATTTTACGAAATTTTACTAAGTGGCGTGATTCCGTACATCTCAATATTAAACATTGTTCATTTAATTTACTTATGTGGATTTTGAAACGCTGGATTATTTACAAAGCTCGTATCCGTTAAAGTTTTTAGAAAAAGTAAAATTTGGCGTTTCTGTTTGGCAGTGAGTTTTATATCAGCTATTTGAGGAATAAAAGGGTCAATATTGTCCGCATAATGCCCACCTGAGGCGTAGTGTTCAATCACTTGTTCAAGCGTTTTGAAACGCCCGTCGTGCATATACGGCGCTGTTAATTCGATATTGCGAAGCGTAGGCGCTCGAAATTTGCCGTTGTCAAATTCTTTTTTAGTGACGATGCCTCGTCCTAAATCTTTGAAACCTTGCAGCGTTTTCACCGAATCTAAGCCATTGTTGAAAAAATCATTGGAACTGAAAAAAGGCGACGTATGGCAATGCCCACATTGCGCATCGGGTGCACCGGCGGCGTTGAAAAAAAGTTGAAAACCGTCTAATTCATCGTCCGTAAAAAAATCTTCTTTGCGGAATATTTTATCAATCTTCGCATTACCACTTATCAAGGTCCTTTCAAATTGAGAAATAGCTTTTACTGCTAAGGTTTTTGTGATGTCGTTTTTAGAAGAAATGCCAAAGGCTTTGCGAAATCTTATCGGATAGTCTGCGTGTTTTTTTAGTTTTTCAACCACTTTATCCCAAATTGTGTGCAATTCGCGGGGGTCTTCTACGGGCAAAAGGGCTTGCTCTTCTAACGTTTGTGCATGCCCATCCCAAAATAAACCTTTGTTGACAAAACCCACATTTTCAAGCGACATCGAACTCCGTAAACCTTCTATACTATCCACGCCTTTGCTAAACGCTTTATTATCCGTGAAACTGCTTGCCGGTAAATGACAAGAAGCGCAAGACATGGTATTATCACGCGACAAAATCGGGTCAAAAAACAAACGTCTGCCCAACTCGACCCCCTCAGTAGTAAGGGCATTATCGGCAGGAATATCCATTTGTGGAAAGTTAGTCGGTATCTTAAAAGTAACAGGCTGTGGTGAAAAAGGGATGGCTGTTAAATCGGTATCATCAATGGAAGGGGGCATAATGGGGTCTTTTTCACCACAAGCGGCAATGAAAAGGATGAAAAGTATAGAGAATATGATGATTTTTTTCATTTTTTTTAACTTGAATTAGGATTTTTAACTTGAATTAGGATTCGTAGGATTTTAAGGATTTAATAGGATTTTAGATGTTGAAATAGACCACGTGGTTTATTTCAACATCTAATGTCAACATCTAAAATCCTATTAAATCCTACAAATCCTAATTCAAGTTAAAAATCTATTTTATCGTCAAACCTTCTTTAAAATTCCCCATAAACAGTTTCATCGTTGGCAAATCCCCTGTTTGGTGTGTCGAATTAACGGTTGCCAAATCTATGCCGTTGAGGAGTTTGTTGAGGTTTAAATCCATGTTGATGGTTGTGGTTTCACCGAAATTTACAACTATATTTTTAGGGAAACTTAAAGTTTGAAACACCTCATTTCCACCTGTATGTATTGTAATACCTGTTTCAAACTTACCATCCCCATCTTTATCCATCAAGCCTTCTAATTTTGAAAAAATATAGCTGTTCCAATCGTCCCAATAATTACCTGCATCGGACAAAGGGCTTGAAGAATCAAAATCTTTTGGCTTTTTTGCATTTTCAAGAGATTCAACACCTATTGACACTATGAATTTATCACTCATTCCTACCATTGAAATT
>JAYUQN010000990.1:0-6911 GCA_043756725.1 Saprospiraceae bacterium | reverse complement strand
CTGAATAGATTTGAGCCGCTATTAGCGATACTGTTCCCGACGGACAACTGACAGAGGACACTTGCCATTGTTGATTATTGGTTCCTTTTTTGGGCATTTGAATAATAGGTATCCCATTAGAAGATGAACTACCTGTAACATCTAAAAATTTGTTAGAATGACGCGCAGAAACGTAATAAAAGCTACCCGTTGCTTCAAATTTGAATTGCTGATTAGCCCCACCGTTATTGTTATATTGTTGTAAAAACATCCCATCAGCAGTTGACTCTGCTTTAACATCTAAAACCTTTCCACTGTTGCCATTTATAATGCGGTGATAGGTTGCATCAATCGCTTTAATACGCCACACTTGATTTTTACTCGTATTCCAATTGTTTTGAACCGCTCTACCACCATTAACCATACTGCTTGAAGCTATTTCCATCACTTTTCCACTGTGGCGGGCTGTGAAACGATAACATTTAGTAGGGTCGAAAAGGGTATTGGTTCTCTGGACGGATGCTGTGGGCGTCGCGGATGTTTCAACGCCACCTGTCCAAGTCGTGCCTTTACGGGTATAAACTCGGAAATAGTATTTTATGCCGCTTGATAAATTGGTCACGGTAACATTTGTAGCTCTGCCTTTATAAACCACTCTACCGCCGCCAAAAGAAGTGCCATTGCTCGTAAAATTAGTATTAGCGGTATAAGTATTGCCACTTGGCGAAGTGGAAAAACCACTCCCCTCTTTGGCAACGACCATGACATCATCGTAAGCAATGGTCGGGTTTTTCCAAGTCAAAGCCACTGCATTGGTTTGAGCAGTCGCCACTAAACTGGTAATGTTGAGGCTTTGGGAATTACAATCTGGAAAAATTTTAATTTCATCACGGGCAGTCAAACCCCCTTTATCGGTTACTTTAAGCTCAATCAAATAATAATACTCTTCCCCATCACAACCAACGGGTGAAATCTGGACAGTTGGGCTTTGTTGCGTCTGTATGGGTTCGCGGTGTTCGTGTGTATTATGGCGCAAAGTGACTTGCCACGCATATTGCATACCAGAGACATCATTATCCGTTACTGTGGCTTTCAAAGTATAATTTGTGGCTTGCGCCAAAGAATATTTAGCATTATTGGTTGGTGTGGTGATTTTTACTGAGGGGGCAGAATTATTGACTGAAACCATCATCGTTTTTGAATCAGTCGAGCCTTTACTATCTTTTACGGTCAAAGTAACGGTGAAACCCCTACTGCTGGTTGATGTAAAAGTATGGGGAGGATTAGCCGAGGTAGAAGCCGAAGTGCCATCCCCAAAATTCCAGTTATAACTAATGGCATCGCCATCGGGGTCGTTAGAACCACTGCTGCTAAAATTGATGCTTAAAGGTGACGAGCCGCTTGTTTTATTGGCTGAGATAGCTGCCACAGGTGGTCGGTTGGTATTGGAACTGCCATAATTGATTTTCTGAATATCACCCGTATTGATATTCACATAAACAATAGACCCATCTACGGGGCAATATTCAATATCTACAACGCCTTTACAATAACCGCTGGGCGCAAAACTTTTAACTTCATGTATTTGGTGATCGCTATTATCATGTACAACAGCCACTTTTATAAAATTGGCAACATAATCCCCGAAAAAAAAGACATTTTGATAAGCGGAAGGGAATGAGGATCCCGTATAATATGCGCCACTGGTGACACAAGCCCCTCTAAAAGGTGTGCCAGCCACGTGTGCGCCCGATGAGCCTATAGTTTTAGGCTGCAATTGACCCGAACTAAAATCGGGATACCTTGCCACATCTTGGTCATGTCGCCAATCTAAAGCAGGTGGAAAATGTGTGAAACGGCGTTGTGAAACGGTTGAACTGACACTCAAAGAGGTAGCTTGTTTTATGAGGCTTTGAAAGGTAGGACTGCCTGATTCTTCTGCGTTTCTTATATTGACACTGGCAGCATCATATCCCCCCCAAATAATAAGCCCTTCATACATGGGCCAACCACAGTTTAACCCACCTTTTTCAAGTACATGAATTTCTTCCCAACCGCCGTTGCCTACATCGCCCACCAAAAGTGTTCCGGGGTTGCCAGATGAAGCACTTGACGTACCCGTACCTGTTTTCAAACTCATTCTATAAGGATTGCGGAAACCCAATGCCCACACTCTTGATTTGGCAGAACGCGCATTCGCACCATCATAGTAGGGATTGCTTGAAACACCATCGCCTGTGTTGGGGTCTATCCGTAAAATTTTACCACAATAAGAATTAATCATCTGAGCACGGAAAGCGCCGACATTTTCTGAGGCACGTATTATGCCATCGCTGATAGCCTGTTGATAAAAAGTGTTAGTAGCACTACCCACATCTTCGCCCGTAAAACTGGCATTGTCGCCTGTTGACACAAAGAGGGTTCCATCGGTTCCAAAAACGAGTTGCCCACCATTATGGCTTTCAAACAACAGCGGTATGCCATTATTTTTATTCTCACTGATAAGCACTTTACGGCTGCCATTATCCGCAGCGATTGTTCCACTTGTTGTCGCTTTATAACGCGAAACACGAGAGACTGAGGCTTTATAATAATCATCCGTTGTTTTGCTATACTGAGCCGTGCCGAAATTCATCAGGTGATGTCTATCCACTTGATAAAATAAGTATATCAAACCATTGGCATCAAAATTGGGGTCAAGAGCAACGCTATGTAAGCCCAAATCACGCCAATTACCCACTTCATCGCTGATATCCAATACGGCTGTTGATTGTTTTACATAAGTTGAGCCATTCCAATTGGAGACCCAGAGCGTACCTTTCTTTTCCCACACGAACATTTTTTGTCCGTTTTTTGAGAAAATAACGCCCATTGGCGTAGTATATCCGCTTTGTATTTTGGCATCTGTGAAGCCAGAGGGTAATTGCGAATGAGCGAAAAGGGAAAAAAGGAGGAAGTAGATGCAAAAAAAAGCCTTCCTCGTGTGAAGATGGGAGTTGAAGATTTTGTTCATTGAATGTGTACGTTTTGATTTAATAAATGGTTCCTTTTATTGTTTTGGTATAAAACGACCCAAATTAAATTGTTTCAACGTAAAAAATACCCTTTTTTTTACTTTTTTTATTAAATTAAACTAAAAAAGGTAGGTATTACTTTGTAAATTTTCCATATCAGTGAAACCTTTCAACAGCAATTCTCACTATTAAAAATTCTTATTATATGACAGCGAATTGCGGGGTTTTTGATAGTTGGATAGTTTATTTTTTACATTTTCCTTTAATAAATATTAATTTTGCTAAAATCTATAAAAGTAATTTTTTTTATGAAGCACGTTTTATCTTTTTCACTACTTATATTCTCATTTTTAAAACCGCTTGCTGCCCAATCGCTCGAAGATATGTGGGTGAACACAACCTATAATTCTATGAACGATACCCAACGCATTGGGCAACTGATAATGATTCGCGCACACAGCAATTTGGGAGCCGACCATATTGCAGAAGTCGAATATTTGATTCAAAAATACCATGTCGGCAGTCTATGTTTTTTTCAAGGAACGCCTGAAAAACAAGCGCAACTCACCAATCGCTATCAAACGCTCAGTAAAATACCCCTTTTTATCGCCATGGATGCAGAGTGGGGTTTGAATATGCGCCTTAAAGAAACAGCCATAGCTTATCCCAAACAAATGATGTTGGGCGCTATACAAGACAATTCCTTGATTTATAAATTTGGCGTTGCTGTTGCCAAAGAGTGCAAGCGTCTCGGCGTGCATATCAATTTTGCACCCGATGTAGATGTTAATAGCAACCCCAAAAATCCCGTTATCAATGAGCGAAGTTTTGGAGAAGATAAGTACAATGTGGCAACAAAGGGTTTTATGTATATGTTGGGCTTGCAAGACAATGGCGTAATGGCGTGTGCCAAACATTTCCCCGGGCATGGCGATACGGATGTGGATTCGCACTACGAATTGCCCCTTATTTCACACAGCATGACCCGCCTTAATGCTTTGGAATTGATGCCTTTTCGGGTTTTAGCACAATATGGTATTGCCTCTTTTATGGTTTCCCATTTGCAAGTGCCTGCCATAGACAACCGAGTCAATATGCCTGCAACTTTGAGCCAATATGCTGTAACAGAATTATTGCGTAAAACAATGGGCTTTGATGGCATTATTTTCACAGATGGTCTTGAAATGAAAGGTGTCACAAAAAATCAAGCAAGAGGCGAAGTCTCAGCCAAAGCCCTTGAAGCAGGCAACGATGTTTTGTGCTTACCAGAAAGCACACCCGATGCTTTTGAAGCCATAAAACGTTTCATTGCGGAAGATAAAATTGATACTTTAGAGCTTGAAAAAAGTGTAAAAAGAGTGCTTCGCGCTAAATATAAATTCGGTTTGACCACCCCTCAGTCTGTTGACCTCAACTATATTCGCCAAGATATTAACTCGTTTGAAGGTAAAATGCTGAAACGTGATTTGATTAAAAACGCCCTCACTTTGGTACGCAATCCCGATAACTTGCTACCGCTTAAAACCTACCAACCCGATAGCATGGCAAGTTTGAGTTTGGGTTCTTCCCGCTTAACGCCTTTTCAATACATCCTCAATGATTATGGGATTTTTAACCAATTCAATGTTTCAAAAGGCTTGTCTGAAACACGTAAACAGGAGTTGTTGCGCTATTTTTCAAAAAAGCAAATAGTCATAGTGGGTTTGCACGATATGAAATCTAAGGCGAGCGATGATTTCGGTGTCTCGGCTGTGGAAAAAAGTTTTTTAGAAGAATTATCGAAAGTGACAAAAGTGGTGCTTGTTGTCTTCGGCAATCCTTATTCGCTGAAATTTTTTGACGATGTGCCGAATCTCGTTTGTGCCTATAATGAAGATAAAGAAACCCAAGAGCTGGCGGCGCAAGGCTTGTTTGGTGTGTTTGATTTTAAAGGCAAATTGCCTGTAACCGCCAGTGAAAAAGCGAAGGGCGGCATGGGTTTCAACACATTGCTTGTCCCTATGGGAAAAATCAAACAATTAGAATGGAATACGGACTTGCCAGAAGCCGTAGGGATGAACAATGAAACGCTTTTAAAAATTGATGCCATTGCCCATGAATTGATAGAAGCGCGAGCTGCTCCGGGCTGTCAAATTTTGGTAGCCAAAGATGGGCAGGTGGTCTATCACAAAGCGTTTGGGCATCATACGTATGAAAAAATACAAGAAGTAACAACCGAAGACCTCTATGATTTGGCTTCCATCACAAAATGTGCTGCTACAACGGTTTCGCTGATGAAACTCTACGAAGAAGGCATGGTAGATGTAGATGAAAAAATGTCAAAATACCTCCCAATACTGAGGGGGGGTAACAAAGAGTCTATGTTGTTGAAAGAGGTGTTGATACACCAAGCGGGGCTGCAAGGATGGATACCGTTTTATAAAAATACCTTAGATGTGGCTATTGCAGATGGTAAAAAAGTATTGTATCCTTCGCCAAAATGGTATTCTACGGCTATTTCTGCTGATTATCCCGTTGAGGTTGCGAAGAATTTTTACATAAAAAAAGCGTATTTGGATAGCATTAAAATAAGTATTGCCGAATCCCCTTTGCGGGATAAAAAAAGCTATCATTACTCTGATTTGGGAATGATATTGATAGCGGATGTCATTTTCACTATTTCAGGTAAAACGCTTGACCAATATGCCAAAGATATTTTTTATACCCCCCTCAGTATGAGCCGCACTTTGTTCAATCCTTTGACCAAATTTGACGAATCCGTGATTGCACCCACCGAAGAAGACCGCTATTTTCGCATGCAACGTTTGCGTGGGCACGTGCATGATATGGGGGCTGCTATGTTGGGCGGCGTAAGTGGTCATGCAGGCTTGTTTTCAACGGCAAGAGATTTAGCCGTTTTGATGCAAATGCTGTTGAATAAAGGGGAATACAAGGGTATCCAATATTTAAAGCCTGAAACCATTGCCCTTTTCACATCCCGACAAGGAGGCAGCACAAGACGGGGATATGGATGGGATATGAAAGAATTGGACGGTAAAAAAACACTCAATATGAGCAACCACGCACCCGCTTCCACTTATGGTCACACGGGTTTCACAGGCGATGCGGTATATAATGACCCTGAAAATAATATAATTTACGTGTTTTTATCCAATCGCACCTATCCCGATATGAGCAATAATAAGCTGATAAATGGGGATTATCGCCCTCGCATTCAAGGGGTTATTTATGAAGCGATGAAAAAATAGGGTACAGATTTACTAAATTTTAAAAATTTAGTAAATCTTTCACCCCTAAAAAACGCAGAACCATCATTTTACGGCAAACTTCATTTTATATTCCGTTTTCACCTTCCCAATCCGAATCTTCTCTAATTTTCCACGAATCAAAGTGCGTTTCACAGGCGACAGATATTCGGTGAAAAGGATGCCTTCAATATGGTCATATTCATGCTGAATGACGCGTGCATTTAAGCCCTCAAAACTTTCAACGTGCTCCACAAAATTTTCATCAAAAAAACGAATTTTGAGTTTGGGAGGACGATTCACTTCACCTCTAATATCGGGAACACTCAAGCAGCCTTCCTCATATTTCCACGGACTGCCCGTTTCCTCTACTTTTTGCGCATTGATAAAAACTTTTTTAAAACCCACGTGCGTCGGATTATCTTCTTTTTCAATTTGCTCACTATCAATCACAAAGAGGCGAATACTTTGCCCTATCTGAGGGGCTGCCAAGCCTACGCCATGCGCTTCATACATGGTTGTCCACATATTTTCAATCAATTCATTCAGATTCGGATAGTCTGGAGTGATATTATCTGCTTTTTTCTTTAAAACAGGATGCCCGTAGGCGTAAATAGGAAGTAACATAATATTTCTAATTGTCTGATTATGAGTGTTGCCATTTCCCTGTTGC
>JAYUQN010000989.1:0-2618 GCA_043756725.1 Saprospiraceae bacterium | reverse complement strand
AAAATAAATCGAAATACGATGAAAAGAACATTTCAACCATCAAGAAGAAAGCGCGCCAACAAGCATGGTTTCCGTACACGTATGGAAACTAAAAACGGACGCAAGGTATTGGCACGTCGCCGCGCGCAAGGTCGCTGGAAATTGACTGTCAGCGATGAGAAAAGATTAAAATAATTTACGATTTAGTCTGCTTTCAAGGCAGACAAGGATTTACGATTTGCGTTATAGTCACCGTTATTCGTTGTTCTAAGGCGTAAATCGTAAATCAAACTTCGTAAAGTGTTTAAAATGAAGCAAACTTTCCACCGTTCAGAACGCCTAAAAAGTGAAAAAACAATCACTAACCTTTTTAAAGAAGGGCGTTCTTTCAGTTGCTATCCTTTGCGATTGGTTTGGTCGGAATCTGTGATTGTTCCCTCTTCGGATAACATTTTATCAAACAATACAGAAACTGTTTCTCCTATCCAATTTTCTCTTTCTGTTCCAAAAAAGTCTTTCAAACGCGCACATGACCGTAATTTGTTACGCCGTCGTGTTCGTGAAGCCTATCGTTTACATAAGCATACTTTGTATGGCATGTTGAAAAAGCCAGAGTTCGCAGGGCATAAAGATAAGCAATTCGCTTTTATGGTGCTCTACACAGCTAAGGAGGCTTTGCCTTATGCTGAAATAGAACGAGGAATAAAAAAAATGATATACAAATTTGGAAAAGAGATTTAAAGGCTATTCTGCATTTAATAGAGCTAAAAACACCCCATTCGTCCATCCAAATCCATCTTGCAGGGGATACTCACCACCTCCTGCTTCGAGGTCGTGATTGAAAACATTGTACTTCTCAGTCATTTTACCTGTTTTTTGATAGATTTGAGTATTGGCATTAAGCCAATGTGTTTTCACTTGATTCGCCAAATCTATAAAACCATAATTAAGTAAACCTTTAAATACAATCCATTGTAAAGGTGCCCAGCCATTTGGTGCATCCCATTGCTGACCAGTGAAAGCAAGTGTGGTTGTTACACCCCCTTTTTGTAAGAATTGAGATTTTAACACTTCTGCTACTTGAGCTGCTTGATATTGTGTTGCTATTTTGAAAAATAAGGGAAAGGCGGCTGCTAATGTATAATGCCCGGTTTGTTCATTTGAAATAAAATCGTAATCAAAATAAAACCCTTTTTCTGTATTCCAGCAATATTTGTTAATAGCCACTTGCCTTTTTTCACTTAAAAGGTGATACAAATTTGCTTTTTTTACATTGTTTATAAGCTGATAGGCTTCAGCTAAGGTTTGTTCTAAATGAAACATAAGGCAATTCAAATCTACGGGTATAAGCTCGGTGGTATGAATACTGGCAAATGATTCTTTTTCTTTAAACCAACGACTGCTAAAATCCCAACCTGATTCGGCGGCGGCTCGTAAATGGCGATAAATTATGGCAGGATTTTGTTTTGATAAATGGGCAATTTCAACGTCCTCTTTATAGGATTCAGGACGGGGCGTATTGTTTTCATCCCAATGGCGATTCATCAACGTCCCATCTTCCAATCGGATTACACGATGAGCTGCTTCATCTCCTCCCCTCAGTTTACTATCGTTTAATATTTTGCTTCCTTTCATCCAAAATTGATACTCTTTTTCCAATTCGGGTAGGTATTTCACAAGTATTTCCTTTCCTTGCGTTTCGCTTAAAAGTTTTACCATCAATGAAAAAAAAGGCGGTTGCGAACGTCCAACATAATAAGTGCGGTTGCCATTGGGTATATGACCTACTTTGTTTAGCAGAAAAGCAAAGTTATTCACCATGTTTTCAATCATATCTATGCGTTTTGAAACTTGCAAACCCAATAGCGTAAAATAGCTATCCCAATAATAGATTTCTCGAAACCGACCACCCGGCACGATATAGGGATGCGGCAAAGGAATTAATGAGCTTTTTCCATTATCTGGCTGGCGTGTTAGCACATTCCAAAGCGATTCGATATGTTGAGTAATGGACTTGCTTGGGTCGCTTTTGAAATCTGCGAAATCTGCATTTGGTTCATCAAAATTATTATAGACGAACGTCTTTAAGTCAAAATTTGCCTTGTCTTTCTGTTGCGTATATTTTTTAAGGATTTTACTCAAAGGAAACTTAGGTAAACAATCGGGGAATGTTTTACCATCTTGAAAAATAGTATTCAACTGAACAGCTTCAAAGAGTTGCCCTAATTCGTGGATTTGCATTGTGATTTTAGCCATTTTGCTCTGTTTTTTTCTGGATTTTATTAAAAAAGAACAAGCAGACGATTAAAATACTGAGGGGGATAATAGAGAAGTAAAAAGCGGATTGCCCGCCATACACTTCAAATATATAACCTGTAATGATGGAACCCGTTGTGCCTCCTAAAGCTGAAAAAACGACGATTAAACCTGACATAGTGGCGTGTTTATTTGTAGGAAGGCTGCTCAGAATAAGGGAATTGATAGCGGGATAAACAGGCGCAATAAGTAAGCCAATCATCGGAAAAACAAATGCCGCTAAGGGCGCAGTTGACCAACCCGTGATTTCTTGTGTGCTTACATTTTTAGCTAAAGGGATGGCTACTAAAACCAATGCAGCAGCACCCAATAAACAAGCTGTA
>JAYUQN010000988.1:0-2621 GCA_043756725.1 Saprospiraceae bacterium | reverse complement strand
ATTCCTAATTCTTAATTCCTAATTGAACGAACTTGTGAATCCTTAACTTTAAAAAATAAGTAAAATGAAATCCAATAACATATACATAACCTTTGTTTTTCTTTTTTTTACGCAAATTATAGTCGCTCAAAATGAACAAACGCTCAATATGGCAAACTATCTTTGGCAATCCACTTTGACCAATCCCGCCATATTGCCTAAAGGAAAAAAAATAATCATCAGCTTGCCCAGTGTTTTTGGGAGTGTGACAACGCCCGTTTCAATGGGTGAATTTATCGTTACCCGTAATGAAAAACGGATACTCGACCCGTGGAGCACCCAATGGATAGATAAGCTGAAAGATTACAACGTTTTTGAAGTCAATTATCAGTATTTATCAGGTGCTATTTCAGTGCCAATTGGAAAACATTTCCGTATCAGTGGCTTTCACCAAATCACATCTAATTCCTCTTTCGAGTTTTCAAAAGATGCTGTGACGCTCGCCTACAAAGGCAATGCCCCTTTTATCGGTAAAACGGCATCCCTTTACAACCTTGTCAGCGTGGATGCCCGCAGCGAATTTGGCTTGAGTGTAGCCTATCAAACAGATAATTTGACCGTCGGGTGGCGCCTAAAAACCCAAAACGGTTTGGCAGGTGCTTTCACAAGGGCAAATAAACTCAACCTCACAACCGACTCTGACCACTATGGTTTGAGCCTTGATACAGATTATAAATTGCAAACTTTTGAGCCAGATAAAAACTTGTCAAAATTGATGTTTGGCAATAAAGGCTATTCCTACGATTTAGGTTTTAGGCTGAAACTTGAAAATTATGAATTAACAGGGTCTGTTTTGGATATTTTAAGCAAAGTTTATTGGAAAAATAATCCAAAAACCTATTCAACACAAGGACGCTACGATTTTTATGGCTTTAAAAAAATCAATCTTGAAAAAACAACCTTCGAATCCCTCACCGATTCCCTTCAAACAGCTTTGAGTATCAAAGAAGAAACGGGCGGCACGTATAAGCAAGAACTTTCACCACGCATATATGCAGGGTTAAACTATTTCATGAGTGACAATCTCCGTTTAGGCGTCAATTTTTTTATGGAAGGCAAACCCTATGGCGCGTCCGTAGGTGCAATGGTGAGTGCCACCACCAAATTATGGGATTTTTGGGATATAGGCATGAGCCTCGGCTCTCGCTCAGGAACGGCTAAAATGGAACTTGGGCTTCATGGCGCAGTCAATCTTTTCAACACCGTCCAAATGTTTCTCGTCACGGATAATGTGATTCCTTATTTTTCACCCACAAACGCTAAAGCCATCAATGGGCGCGTCGGTATGAATCTTCTTTTTGGAAAAGATGAGATGAATACCGCAGATGAAGCTAAAAAGGGTAAGAAGAAAAAGAAGAAGGGCTTTAAGTTGAAAATTAAGAAGTATTGGTATAAGAAGAAGAAATAAAAAATATACCCCTCAGTAAAAACGGGCTTCAAGGTGACTTGAAAGCCCGTTTTTAGAAATATTTAGAAGTATTTACCAATTACAAAACCAAAACTCCACAAGTAAAAATGGGTTGGACAATTTTGTAGGCATACAGGATTTGCCCCTCCACGTGATGTCGTAGGTTTCTCTATTTCAAATAAAATATTAGCTGAAAAAGTTAGATTGTATTTAAACAAATCTTGTTTATAAGTACCGATAGCTACAAAATTTGTGTGTTTAACATTGAAATTATGTTTAACGCCAGCACCCAATGATAAAATATTCTTACTTTGATAATTAATTTTTACTGTTGACATTAATCCATCACTAATATTATATTTATACAATGATAGAGCAGATAAAAATTCATTTGCTAATGAAACGTAGGTCTTGTTTTTATTAAAAGAAAACTCATATCCGATACTTGGTAAAATATACCGATAATCTTTATCTACACGACCTGTTAGATAAATCTCGTGCCTATAAGAATAGCGATATAAAAGGGTTTGTGAAAATAAAGATTTATTAAGTGCTAAAAAAAATATTGTGGCGAATAGCTGTCTTTTCATTGAAATAATATTAAGGCAGTATCAAGCTAAAACAAAAGAATTTTAAGGAAAAATTCGTAATGTAATGCTTGATACTGCTTTTGATTAAATACTCAATCTTATATTTTACTAATTTTTTGGAAAAATACTTTGTCCCCTACTACTGCTTTAACAAAATATATTCCTTTAGCTAAAAATCCTAAGTCTATATTCTTGTTAACGTTAACATAGCCAACATTTGTATAAACATTTTTGCCTTGTAAATCTGTAATATTAATATCATATTTTTTAGAAACATTTAACCCTTTAATAATTAAACTAAATTCCCCAGATGTTGGATTTGGATATAAATTAAAGCTATAATCATTATCTGAGAGATTGGTGGTCTCATCATTTAGCATTATAATATCATCTTTGAATGAGGATTTATTTTCTACACTTTCAGCATAATTATCATCAAATTTTTGTAAGAGTACAGGAGGAGGAGGGCAATCATTTCTTTGAATGAATGTACCATCCAATATTGTCATGCCATTAGAAGTTTTACCATTTAAAACTATAACTGGAGCAATTAAATCTGTATTCTTTAATGTAATAATATCGTT
>JAYUQN010000987.1:0-2621 GCA_043756725.1 Saprospiraceae bacterium | reverse complement strand
TACATAGGCAAAATACCTAAAAATGTAATGTGAAATGACGTAGAGACGTTGCACTGCAACGTCTTCGCTTTTCGGGATTTTACCCCGTTTCATGTATAGCAAGCGGTTTAGTAAACCTGCGCTCCAACGAAATGTCCTAAAAATTACCTTAAATTACATGGATTTCATAAAAATAAACGGATTGACCATACACTTTCAGTACATCAACAAAAAGAAAGACAAAACCTTTGTCTTCATCAATTCATTGGGTACAGATTTCAGAATTTGGGATAAAGTTGCCTTAAAAATTCAAAAACACGGCAATGTGCTCCTCTATGATAAACGCGGACATGGTTTATCTGAAACGGGAGAAAAATCGGAAGGTATGAACGGCTATTACGAAGACCTTGTGGCTTTGTTGAAAGCCTTAGACATTCAGAAATGTATTCCCGTAGGTTTATCCGTTGGTGGCAGAATTGCTATGCTTTTAGCGGAGAAACAGCCCGATTTGGTAGAGAAATTAGTTTTATGCGATACTGCCCACATCATCGGAACGACTCAAAATTGGAATGACAGAATCCAAGCCGTAAAAACCATTGGCTTATCAAAAATAAGCAATGCCATTATGGAAAGGTGGTTTACAAAACATTTCAGAGACAAACACTCGATTGAAATAGAAGGATATAAACGTATGGTGACCCATTGTTCTGTGGAAGGTTATAACCACTGTTGCGAAGCCATTAGAGATGCAGACTTGACTGAAACGGCTAAAAACATTACCCATGAAACGCTTTGCTTAGTAGGCTCAGAGGATTTAGCAACGCCGCCCGAATTGGTAGAGAGTCTATCAAAATTGATTAAAAATAGTAAATTTCAGGTAATTAAAGGCTCGGGGCATATACCTTGTGTCGATAATGCTGCCATTTTATCAAAATACATTCTTGATTTTACACATGGAAAGTAAAGAAGAATTTTATCAAAAAGGAATGAAAACCCGCCGTGCTGTTTTAGGGGATACATACGTCAATCGGGCAGAAGCCAACAAAACGGATTTTGATGCCGATTTTCAAGAATACATCACTAATAATGCGTGGGCAGGTGTGTGGTCACGTGAAACGCTCACTAAGCGAGAACGGAGCATGCTCACCATCGCAATATTGGCAACTTTAGGGCATGAAGAAGAACTTGCCATGCACATAAGAGCCACTCAAAACACAGGCGCAAGCATCGAAGATATAAAAGAAGTGCTGCTGCATACAGCCGTTTATGCGGGTATTCCTGCAGCAAATATCGCTTATAAAATAGCTAAAAAAACGATTCAGGAATTTGAAAATCAATGACTTATGGATAACACAAGAGATTGGAGCATTCACCCCGCTTATTTATCGCCCAGCTACAAATCTACGATTCTTAGAGCACCGAGTCAACCTTTGATTCCGATTAAAAATAGATTGGCAGACCTTTCGGGTCCCGTTTTCAGCTTAGATAATTTAAGTCCTTTGGACAATGATTTGACTAAAAATGGGGTGAAAAATGGTGACCCTATCGGTGAAAGAATTGTGGTGCATGGAAAAATTTTAGACCAATTTGGGCAGCCTATTAAAAACACGTTGGTTGAAATTTGGCAAGCCAATGCTGCAGGGCGATATGTGCATAAAGTTGACCAACACGCTGCACCGCTTGACCCTAATTTCTTAGGCGCAGGGCGTTGCATTACGGATAGTGAAGGCAATTATAAATTTTACACCATAAAACCGGGGTCGTACCCGTGGGGCAATCACTCAAACGCTTGGCGACCCAACCATATCCATTTTTCGCTGTTTGGAACAGGGGTTACGAGCCGTTTAGTTACGCAAATGTATTTCCCGGGCGACCCGCTTTTGCAGTTTGACCCTATTTATTTGGAAGTGCCTGAAAAAAATAGAACGGCGATGGTTTCAAGTTTTGAATTAGGTTTGACTGAAGAAGCCTTCGCTTTAGGCTATAAATTCGATATTATTTTACGTGGTGCAAACCAAACACCTTTTGAAAAGCCATGAAATATCAACAAACACCTTCGCAAACGGTCGGTCCTTTTTTCGCTTACGGGCTTACACCTAAACAGTACAGCTATGATTTCAAAGAGTGGACAAATGGCAATTTAGTGTCTGAAAATGATAAAAATACTGAGGGGTGTCTAATTACTATAAAAGGACAGGTTTTAGACGGAAACGGTGCGCCAATTCCTGATGCCTTGATTGAATTTTGGCAAGAAGATATTAAAGCCTTCGGGCGTTTTGGCACAGGCACAGACCCTCAAAATCGTTTCATTTTTCAGACGGTGAAACCTGTTTCAAAAGACGGGCAAGCACCCTTTATTACGGTTGTGGTCTTTATGCGTGGCTTGTTGGTTCATGCTTTTACCCGCCTCTATTTTTCAGATGAAAAGCAGAAAAACAAGCAGGATGATGTGCTAAATTTGGTGCCTAAAAATAGGCGTAATACCTTGATAGCCAATAAATTAGAACATAATGTCAGAATAGAATATTCCTTTAATATCGTCATGCAAGGCGAAAACGAAACCGTTTTTTTTGATTTATAATTTTTTTCAACATATTTTTTTTTAACATATATGCACATAGGACACATAGTTAGATGTTGAC
>JAYUQN010000986.1:0-2623 GCA_043756725.1 Saprospiraceae bacterium | reverse complement strand
TTAAAAGATATTAAAATCAACAGTGCCATTTATAGTTGGCATGATTTGAAAGACTTGGATTTTATATCCATCATGTTGCAAACAGGGTATTTAACTTTCAAAAAACACATCATAGAAGATTATTATATAGCGAGTTATCCTAATAAAGAAGTAGAAAGTTCTTTTTGTGAAATGCTCTTGGCGGGCTATCTGCACAAAAATTCTGCTCGAATGGGAGTGACAGTTTTAGACATTCAAGAGGCTTTGTTACAACGTGATTTAGAACAAGTTATTGGTATTCTAAAGGATATGTTTAAAACGCTGCCTTCCCAGTTTTTTCAAGAAAACATTGAAAAAATAGATGCACAAGGCAATAAAAAAACGATTAGACGCGCTGTTGGTGAAAATTTTTATCATGCTGTTATCTATTTGGTTTTCAATATTTTAGGTATTCGTATGCAAGCCGAAGTCACTTCGCAAGAAGGGCGTATTGATGCTGTTGTAGAAACAGACGGCGATATTTTTATTTTTGAATTTAAGAAAAATCGAAAAGCGGATACGGCAATCCAGCAAATGGAAGATAGGCATTATGCAGAACTCTATGCTTTATCTAAGAAAAAAATCACTTTGGTTGCCATTAGTTTTAATCTACAAAAAAGAGGAATAAGTGATTTTCAAATCAAACCACTTGAAAAATAATATTGAATATACTGAGAGGGGTATTGCCCGTTCTTTTTACTAAAAAAGCCTTCGTACAACGTGTACGAAGGCTTTTTTTAAGCATTACAAATTTAAAGGTCTTGCATGCAGCTCTGTTCCATGCACAAGGACAACAAAGGCTTTCAAACTGGGGCGTTCTATAAATTTTTTAGTCACCATATAGTTCATTAATTGGATTTCGGCTTTAGCTAACTCTTTTTCTACGTCAATGGGTTCACCTTTTTTGACATATTTCAATTCAAAAGCCACTTCATACTTGACAGCATAGCCTCGTATGGTTTCTAAAAAAACATCGACATATTGGCGTTCTGATTCGTATTCAGAATGAACATAATAAAATTTTTGTTGATGTAACAAGCCCACAAAAATTGCTTTTAACGACATTTCATTGAACCCTAACGCATCACGGGAGGATAAAACTTTGACAACTTCGCTTACTTTATCGTACAAATATTGAGGATTGCCCCATTTCGCCAATTCTCGAAGGGCAAAGTTGAGGTTCTCATTGTCAATTGGTAAACCTACTTCTTCCTCAAGCATAGCGATAAAATAATCAGCATACAATTGTTGTATGACATAATTTGGAAAACTGAATATCAAGCTATCTAGCTCTTTGGCACGGATGGTCAAAAAACCCATATAGAAAAGCAAACTCACAAGGTCGTTTTGGTTAAATTTTTTTTCTAAACTAAATTGAGCAGTCAATACAGCTGTGACTTCGCCCGTATCAGTTAGTAGTCGCAAGGTTTTTAAATGCTCCGATTCCCGTTGCTGAATTTTAAAAATATTGCGAATTTTACTATAATCACTAGCAATATTAGTATCTAATAATTCGTCAGGATATTTTTTTACCGATTGGTAATAGACCGCAAAATACAACACCATATCGGGGTTATAAACGTGAGACTTGCCGTCAATATGAAATAGATAGCCATCGTACCAAGCCCTTAAATCCTGTATCATACGTGTCAAATTTGCTTTTTTAATATTAATGCCTCGCAGAATGCCAAGAACTTCCTTTTCTTCAAACCCCATCATAGCGTTAAAATGTGGGTGTAAAGTGAGGCTTGTAGTGATGTTAAACCCGCTTGTCATACTGTCTAATGTGAGGGGTGAAACGCCTGTAATAAACAACCTATCTATGATGTTGTCCCATGTAGCTGTTTTGAGGGATTCATAGAATTTGCGGACAAAGCCATTTTCTGTCACCGATTTTGTAAAAAAATCATAATTAAAAGAGACTAGTTCATTGGCAAAATGGTCATATTCGTCTATTAATAAGTAAATTTTAGGGAGGTTTTGTTCAAGTCTAATTTTTTTATAATGAAAAAATAGTTCTTGCAGCATTTCATTTGGGAAAGTATTGTCAAGTACAGATTGATGGATGTTGTTTGGAAAATAATGCTCATACTGATTTAAGAATAATTCAATACCATGATGTACTTTTTGTTGAAAACCACTTACCGTATTTTCTGGCGTAGTGGTATTAATGCCACTAAACTCAAATTTCAGAATCATATACTGGTTGGCAAAGCGGGTTGGTTTTTTACCAACGGCTAAGTTGCCAAACAGTTGGTCGAATTGGGTTTGATGTTCCAGACCATAGTAATGTTCCAGCATAGACACAAAAAGGCTTTTACCAAACCGTCGTGGGCGTAAAAAATAGATAAGCCTCGGCATCGTTTCCAACTTGTAGATAAAAGCCGTTCTATCTTGATAAAAATATCCTTCGCTTATGATTTTTTCAAAATTGCTTTCGCCGTAAGGTAGTTTTAGCATATTGCTTTTTTTTGTTACGCACTATTTTTATCATAGGAATCCTTTGGATTAGCAAAATTAGGGTTTTTTAGCATAATTGTCGTGATAAAATAAAAAAGCCCTTGTGCAATCTGCACAAGAGCTTTTTTAGGCTTGATACTGAGGG
>JAYUQN010000985.1:0-6929 GCA_043756725.1 Saprospiraceae bacterium | reverse complement strand
CTCATAACTCATAACTCATAACTCATAACTCATAACTCATAACTCATAACTCATAACTCATAACTCATAACTCATAACTCATAACTCATAACTATTTTAAAGTTTCATTCTAAAACCAAAACGGGAAGTGATAACAGCAGGAAAGCCGGGAATAACAGAATATTGAAAATCCCATCTATCATTGATTTTATATTGGTATTCAATTTCACCACCAAAAGGGAATAAGCGGTATTGCATACCATTCCAGACCCGTTTGCCGTAAAAGTCTGACTTATCATTATAACCTTCAAACTGGTGCCAATCTTCCCGAACAGTGAGGACGGGTCCAAAGCCGCCATTAATGCTGTGTCTGCCCATTGTTATGGGTTTCCACCGAAAGCCTAGGTGGATAAATCCAGCATCGGTATAAGCGCAATCTTTGAGATAGCCACCAACTGCGCGCAAAAACCATTTGTCATTAATGTCATAATCGTAGGCAACCGTAAAACCCAGATTGACGACAAATAAGGCTTTTTTATCCAATCTAAGTGGGTAATTTTTAATCATATTGACCGAACCGCCGCCTGGGTGCATAGTCAAACCTAAAAACTGTAAAGAGAGGTGGCTATCATTCGCCTCATAGCGATAGCTTTGAGCAGATAGGCTGATTGAGAGAAATAAAAATAGTGCAATTAACTTCGTGTGCATGGATGAAATGGTTAAAGTATAAAAAAATTGTTGTCCTTTTAAATTTAATATCACAATAAAATGTAGGCGAAGCAAAGCCGTTGCGTGCAGCCATAAAGTCATTTAGCGGGAGGATAATATATATTTTTAATTGTCAAATGTTGTGCCTTATTTTCGACAAAACAATATTTTACACCAATCAGAGAAACAGGTCTGATTTTAGGAAAAAATCCAATATTTATTTTTTGTATGAAAATCGGCTTAAAAGCGGGATTCGGTACGGAATACGGAAAGTATTTGTTTGCAGATACAAAGATACGAAGACTTGTATTAATTTTTATATTAATTTGAAAAAATATTATTTTTTTTTCAAATTTGACAAAATTAGCTGCTGATAGAGATATGATTCATCCAATTTTTCTTCAGTTTCATCACTTTTTCGATAATATCCCGTACGCAACCTTTGCCCCCATTCATCGGAGAGATGTAGTGACAAATTTCTTTAATTTCAGGACAAGCATCGGCAGGGCAACAAGCGATGCCCACTTTTTTCATAACGGTTAGGTCATTTATGTCATCGCCGATATAGAGGATTTCATTCAGATTAAGATTATGTGTTTCAATAAAACGCTGAAAAACGGGCAGCTTATCGCCAACGCCCGTAAAATATTGATGAATACCTAAATATTTCAAACGGCTTTCTATGCTGTTGCCTCGCCCTCCTGTAATGACAGCAATATTAAAATTTTCTTCAATAGCCCGCCTAATGGCATAGCCATCCCGTGTGTGGAAGGTGCGTAACGAATCGCCAGCATCGGTCACTTGAATAGTGCCATCTGTCATAACACCATCCACATCGAAGATGAAAGTCTTAATGTGGTTGAAATGTTCAAGGCGATTTTTGAGCGTTTGCGCTTTGCTCAAATCGTAATTAACGGTTATTGTCTCGCCATTCATAGACCCATTTGGCTTGTATTTGTTCAAGATGGCTTTCATTGCTGTCTTCTCGTTTACCCAAAAAATTAGGGATTTCGAGAATCCATTCCAGCAATTCGGTAAAGCGGATACGGTAAATTTTCGACTCGTTGAAAGTTTCACCGAATCGTTCATATAGTTTCATGGCTATATCTTCGTGGTCTGCCCAGTTTATGGGAAAATCGTCAAAATCTTGAAAAGGCATATAATAATGATGAATGATAAATGATGAATGATGAATTCGCCTTTACGTCCATATTGATTCAAAACATCGTAAAAAAAATAATGATGAACGATAAAAGATGAATTCGGGGCAAAGGTAATAGGGTTTTCATGAAATCAATTTTAAAAAAGCATAAAAAAGCCCCCCCTCAGTATTTTTACCTTTTTTTTAATTAAAAACGCTTAATTTTGTAAAAAATATAAAACAATGACTGCTACTGCTTCTTTAAGTTTTGCACCCAAACTTCCTAAACTCCGTCAGCCTAAATTGCTGACGTATGAAGACTATGCCCGTATAACGCCGCCCGATAGCGGTCATTATGAACTACACAAAGGTCAAATAATTTATATGCCAAGTCCAACTCCCATCCACCAACAAGCTTGTGGTAACATCTATGGTGAAATCAGAAATTTTCTGAAACGAAACCCTATTGGTCGTGTTTATATCGCCCCTTTAGATACCACGTTTACTAAACACGACACATTTCAACCCGATGTGCTTTTCATAAGCAATAAAAGGCTTGAACTTATCACTGATAAAAGAATTGTCGGCGCACCTGATTTGGTTGTTGAGGTGCTTTCAGAAGGGAACACAACTAAGGAAATGAGTTATAAAAAACATGTATTTGAAACGACAAGTGTTTCAGAATATTGGTTTATTAATCTTAAAAAACAGACTTTGGCGCAATATGAAAATGTGGAAGATGAGTTTTGGCTGCGTCAAGTTTTAACGATAAAAGATACTTTAAAATCAATTATTATTGACGGATTTGAAATGCCTATAAAGGAGATTTTCAATATATAAATGTGGCATAATTACATTTATACTAAAGTGAAAGTGGTTTTCACAATCCGAAAACCACTTTCACTTTAGTATAGAAACACGAATGACACGCCTAAAATTTACCGCCTAAAACCGCCCTTTTGCGGTCCCCCTCCCATCATCGGAAACTTACCCGTTGCAAATTGATGCATCATTTTTCGCATTTCTTCAAATTGCTTCATAAATTGGTTCATTTCGTCTATGGATTTTCCACTCCCTTTGGCAATGCGCTTTTTACGACTCAAATTTATCAATTCAGGGTCTTTGCGCTCGGCAGGTGTCATGGATTGAATGATACATTCAATTTTAGTGAAAGCCGAATTGTCAATGTCAATATCCTTTGTGAGTTTGCTCATGCCGGGTATCATATTCATGAGGGATTTGATGTCGCCCATTTTTTTGATTTGCTCCATTTGGCTGATAAAGTCATTAAAATCGAACTTATTTTTCTTGATTTTAGATTCAATGCGTTTGGCTTCTACCTCGTCAAATTGCTCTTGTGCTTTTTCAACAAGAGACACAACGTCACCCATACCCAAAATACGCGAAGCCATTCTTTCAGGGAAAAAGACATCTAAAGTGTCCATTTTTTCACCCGTCGAAACGAATTTAATAGGCTTGCCTACCGTGTATTTGATGGACAAAGCTGCACCACCGCGCGTATCGCCGTCTAATTTGGTTAAAACGACACCATCAAAATTCAATCTATCGTTGAACGCTTTAGCCGTATTGACAGCATCTTGACCCGTCATAGAGTCCACCACAAATAAGGTTTCGTTGGGTGAAATAGCTTCTTTGATACGGGTAATTTCAGACATCATCTCCTCGTCCACCGCCAAACGACCCGCAGTATCCACGATAAGAACATCGCAATTTTGCTTTTTCGCTTCAACAATGGCATTCAAAGCAATTTGAACAGGGTCTTTATTATCTAACTCCTTATATATAGGTACGCCCACTTGTGCTGAAAGCACCGACAACTGTTCAATAGCCGCAGGACGATACACATCACAGGCCACCACCATCGGGCGTTTATTGCGTTTGGTTTTCAGATAAGTTGCCAATTTGCCTGTGAAAGTGGTTTTACCAGAGCCTTGCAAACCCGCAATTAAAATCACGGTTGGTGAGCCTTTCAGGTTGATGCCTGCCGACTGACCGCCCATGAGTTGGGTCAATTCATCATTCACAATTTTAATCATCAACTCACCCGGGCGAATGTTTTTCAACACGTTCTCTGTCCCCAAAGCGCGGTCTCTAATTTTATCGGTAAATTCTTTAGCGATTTTATAGTTAACATCCGCCTCTACGAGGGCGCGGCGAATGTCTTTAATAGCTTGGGCAATATTGAGTTCGGTGAGTTTATTCTCTCCCCTCAGTACTTTAAAGGCTGAATCGAGCCTATCGTTTAAACTGTCAAACATTGTCTTAGAATGATGAATGATGAATTTAAATGATGAATGATGAATGATAAATGATGAATTTAGATTCATCATTTATCATTCATCATTCATCGTTAATTTAAAAGTTTGCAAAGATAGTAAAATTTGGGTTTTAGGGAAGGAGAAGAAAGGGTTTTTAGAAATATTTTAAAAAATTATAGTCAACCCTTTTTATATTGAAAAAAAGCTCTTACATTTGCATCCGCAATCGCAACAGTGGTTATTTAATTTCGTAAATAGAATCACAGATGTGCCTTTTTAAAAGAAAAAAAGGGAATTTGACATAAATGGAGGTGTGGTAGAGCGGTTGATTACAGCAGTCTTGTTCCGTAGGAATGCCTTTGGCAAAAACTGCCGTGCCTGAGAGGGCATTTTATATATGAAACTTTAAATTTTATTTTAATGTTTTATGCGTACATATTGAGAAGCCAAATTACCAAACGTCATTATTATGGCTCGACAGAAGATTTAGATAAACGATTAAGTTATCATAATGGTGGGAAAGTGCGGTCTACAAAAGGTTATCGCCCGTGGAAAATTCACTATTTTGAAACTTTTCATACGCAAGGTGAAGCCCTTAAGAGAGAATTGTTTTTTAAATCTATTGATGGTTATAACTTTTTGAAAGAAAAAAGTATTATTTGAAACAAATGGAGGTGTGGTAGAGCGGTTGATTACAGCAGTCTTGAAAACTGCCGTGCCTGAGAGGGCACCCGGGGTTCGAATCCCTGCGCCTCCGCGCTTATTAATTAGGAATTAAAAATTAGGAAATAGGAATTTAGGAACTTCAATTCCTATTTTTTAATTCCTAATTCCTAATTGAAAAATGGACTTGGTAGCTCAGTCGGTTAGAGCGCTGGATTGTGGTTCCTGAGGTCGTGGGTTCGATCCCCATCCTAGTCCCAAATTTTTTATACGATCAGAGAAAGCGGCATTGAGGTAACTCGATGCCGCTTTTTTGTATAGAAACGAAAGTTTTAATTCGTCTTAATAAACTTTTTCACCACGCGCTTCTTGTCACTTGAAAGCTCTAAGAGATAAGTAGCAGACGGTAAATTCTGAATGTTAATAGATGTCGTTTTACCTATAAAACTATTTGATTTGAGCAATTCACCTGTCAAATTATACAATTTTGCTTCACTCAACAGCTCTTCTTCTTCATTCACGATATTGAGAATGTCTTGCGAAGGATTTGGATAAAGCGTGAGTATTAATGACTTATAAAAACTTAGTGACTATTTTTAGTTTTTAGAGATGCCCTTAACTAATTTAAAAAGATTTAGGGTAAGTTTTTTGAAAAATTTTGATGGCGTTTTGATACTTTTTGAAAAAAAAATATTGAACCGCCATCGAAATTTCTCAAAAAACTTACCCTAAATCTGCGAACACACAATTATATACTGTATTTTCGCCCCACAATTTAAATCAAAATTTATAACAAATGATTAACAAACAATTCTTTACACTGCTTTTTGTAGGGGTTCTGCTTTCTATTGGCTGCAACAACGAACAAAATGAAACGGCTACCAGTCTTCACTTTGAAATAATGAAAGAACACGATAAAGTAATGCCAAAAGTGACGGAAATCAATCGCCTCAAACGTCAACTCAAAGTTTACAAAGACATTGTCCCCGATGAAAATGCTCTTTTGAAAGATTCCCTCATCAATGGAATTCTTTTACTTTCAAAATCAGAAGACATTATGAGTGATTGGATGGCTAATTACAAATATCCAGACCCAAATCGCTCAGTTGAGGATATGGTGAAATACCTCACGGCTCAAAAAGATTCCATCATGCAAGTGGGTAACGACATTTTCATGAGCTTGTCGGTTGGCAAATCTTTGATTAGCAATGCGCCTGATTCAATAAAAACAGAGAAGCATAAAATAACTGACAATCACACAAACCATTGATTTATCCCCTGTAGTGGCGGCTTTATCCGCCGAAAATTCGCAGTTCGGCGGATAAAGCCGCCGCTACAGGGTTTCAATACACATTTCAGAATGAATAGTCTATCAAAAACCCGATTGTTTCTCATTTTACTCCCCCTCAGTATCGCCCTCTTTTCTTGCGGAAATGATGCCCCGAAAACCCTGCCTGTCATTGGTGAAAGGCTCGGATTATCACCCAACGGCGATACGCTCTATCCTACCATTCCCGATTTTACCTTTATAAATCAAAACGGGAAAGCTGTTTCAAATGCTGATTTTGAAGGTAAAATGTATGTTGTGGACTTTTTTTTCACCCATTGCCCGACGATATGTCCCAAAGTGACAGCTCAAATGTTGCGAGTGCACGACCGTTTTAAAGACTCTACACGCGTCTTATTGCTCTCTCATACCATTGACCCCAAGCGGGATACCGTTGGCAGATTAAAAGATTATGCAGACAAATTAGGCGTTTCTGCCCTTAAATGGCATTTTCTAACGGGTGAAAAAGACTCTATTTATGGCATTGCCGACAATTATTTCAGCATCGCCCAAGAAGACCCAACGGCTCCGGGCGGCTTCGACCATTCTGGCAGGTTAATTTTGGTGGATAAAAAACGGCACGTTCGCTCGTTTTGTGATGGCACGGACGCCAAAGATGTGGATAGGTTTATGAAGGATATTGAAGTGCTTTTGAAAGAGTGAAAAGTGAAAAACAGATAAAGGACTACATATTATACTTTAGATGTTTTCATTTTTCATTTCTTACTAGTTATGGGGTTGTGTAAAAAGGTTTTTTGTTAAATTTTATCCAAATTATGTTTCGTTTGGCGCACAACTTTGACAAAATTCCAAACTTTGTCAAAGTTATTTC
>JAYUQN010000984.1:0-6931 GCA_043756725.1 Saprospiraceae bacterium | reverse complement strand
AAATGATTTTAAAAGACTTATAAATCAAAGATTTATAGTTTGAAAAACATGTTTTTCGATGCTCTTTTTTCATTCTATTGTGACAGTGTAAATCGGCTATGAAATAAACGCTGTCTCTTTCATAACAAAATTGCTTTATAATCTTAACTTCGCCTTTCTTTTTCATAAAACTCAAATTGAAATTATGACCACTACGGACCAAGTTAAAAACACCCCTTTGACAGACAAACACATCACGCTGGGCGCAAAAATGGCAGCTTTTGCGGGTTACAACATGCCCATTTCTTATGCGGGTATCAAAGACGAACACCATGCCGTCCGCACAAGCGTTGGCGTTTTTGATGTGTCGCACATGGGCGAGTTCATCGTTCGGGGTAAAGATGCTTTGGCTTTTGTACAAAAAGTGACCTCTAACGATGCTTCTAAACTTGAGATTGGTCAAGCACAGTATTCATGCTTGCCAAATACTGAGGGGGGTATTGTGGATGATTTATTGGTGTATCGCCTTTCAGAAGACAATTGCAGCGAAGGTGAGCAAGCTTTTATGCTCGTTGTCAATGCTTCTAATATTGATAAAGATTGGGATTGGATTTCACAATTTACGGCAGATTTTGCCGTGAAAATGATAAATATTTCAGACCGTACGGGCTTATTGGCTGTTCAAGGACCCAACGCTATCAAGGTTATTCAGAAATTGACGGATGTGGATTTGAGCGTTATTCCTTACTATCATTTCACCAAAGGCACAGTAGCAGGGCTTGAAAATGTCTTGATTTCAGCCACAGGCTACACAGGTGCAGGTGGTTTTGAATTGTATTGCACCGAAAGCCATACCGAAAAACTTTGGGATGCTCTTTTTGAAGCGGGAAAAGAATTCGATATAATGCCCATCGGCTTGGGTGCGCGTGATACCTTGCGCTTGGAAATGGGTTACTGTCTTTATGGCAACGATATTGACGACACAACTTCGCCCATCGAAGCAGGTTTGGGTTGGATTACCAAAACAAAAAAAGGAGATTTCAACAGTTGCACCATTTTCAAACGCCAAATTACTGAGGGGGTCACACGCAAGCTCGTCGGTTTTGAATTGGCTGAGCGGCGCGTGCCGCGTCATGGCTACGTGATTGAAGATGCAACGGGCAATGATATTGGTGTGGTAACTTCTGGCACCTCTTCGCCTTCTTTGGATAAGCCAATCGGAATGGGATATGTAAAAAAAGGGAGTGATAGAGAGGGGAGTGAAATTTTTATTGCGTTTGGTGGTGGAAAGAAATTAGCGGCTAAGATTGTGAAAATGCCGTTTTATAAATAAAATTTATGTGCCCATATTCTCTTGGGTTATCAACCACTTTTTCATTCTGATTCATGAAAAATTTACTGCTATTTGCTTGCTTGACCACCTTAATTGCTTGCAAATCCACTCAAAAAGACAATAAAAACCTGCTTTTTGAGTCTTTGGATGCTGCAAAAACGGGCGTTACTTTTGAGAATAAACTCACTGAAAATGAGCAGTGGAATATCAACCAATACCTCTATTTCTGCAACGGCGGCGGTGTTGCCGTGGGCGATATCAATGGCGATATGTTGCCTGATATTTATTTTACTGCCAATCAAGGGGCTAATAAACTCTATCTCAATAAAGGTGGATTTCAATTTGAAGACATTACAGATAAAGCGGGTGTTGCGGATACTGAGGGGTGGAAAACGGGTGTAACAATGGCTGATGTGAATGCGGATGGACGGTTGGATATTTACGTGTCGCATGTTTCAGAATATAAAGGTTTGACGGGTAAAAATCGTCTTTTTATCAACAATGGAGATGGCACATTTAGCGATAAAGCCGCTTATTTCGGGCTGGATGCGGCGGGTTTGTGCACTCAAGCTGCCTTTTTTGATTATGATAGCGATGGGGATTTAGATTGCTACCTTCTTCGGCATAGCGTTCATTCGGTAATAGGTTATCGCCCTGTTTCAGCCCGCAATAACAAAGACAGTCTTTCAAGCGATATATTATTTAAAAACTATGGGGGGCGTTTTTCAGATGAAACGACTAAAGCGGGTATCAAAGATGGGTCGTTGGGCTATGGCTTGGGCTTGTCAGTAGGCGATTTGAATGGCGATGGCTTGCCCGATATTTATGTGGGCAATGATTTTCACGACAACGATTATCTTTACTACAACAATGGAAATGGTACTTTTACTGAGGGGGTCACTAAAAGCATGGGACATACTTCTAATTTTTCAATGGGCAACGATATGTCCGATTTCAACAATGATGGTAAGTTAGATGTCATAACACTTGATAAAAAACCTGAAGAAGAAACCATTCTAAAAGCCTCGGCTGCGGCTGAATCATTTAATATCTTTGATTTTAAAAATAAAGAATTTGGCTATCATTTTCAATATTCTCGTAATATGCTGCACTTGAATAGGGGAAATTTAGCTCCCACTTTAGGGGGCGGGGGGGCAGCTAATTTTAGCGAAATTGGGCAATTGGCGGGTGTTGCTACCACCGATTGGAGTTGGGCTTCTCTATTTGCCGATTTTGACAATGATGGGTGGAAAGATTTGTTTATCACCAATGGCATCCTACGCCGTCCCAACGATTTGGATTATATCAAATCCCTTTCCACTCCAGAAGGACAAAAACAAAATTCCAGCCTCGCCCTTTCCAACCTGATGCCTGATGGCAAAGCCAACAATTATTGTTTCAGAAATAAAGGGGATTTAACTTTTGAAAATATCAGTGAAACATGGGGACTCAACCAATATGGGCTGAGCAATGGCGCAGCTTATGCCGATTTTGACAACGATGGGGATTTAGATTTGGTGGTCAATAATGTCAATATGCCTGCTTTTTTGTTGAAAAACAAGGCTGAAAAGTTTAACAATAATCGGTTTTTAAAGGTGAAATTGGAAGGAAAAGGGGGGAATACTGAGGGGGTCGGTGCGAAGGTGATTGCCTATACGCAGACGGGTTTGCAAATGCAAGAGCTATCGCCTACGCGTGGGTTTCAATCATCGGTGGAGCCTATTTTACATTTTGGTTTCATCAATCGAGTAGGCAATGAGCACACTTTTGTGGATTCCCTTCGCATAATATGGCGCGATGGCGCAACGCAATTGCTGCGCAATATCAATATTAACCAGACCCTTATTGTAAAACAAAAAGAAGCTGAGGGTAAATGGGATTTTAAAAAAGATATTTTAGCGCAACGGAATATTAATTTAAGCATTGCTTTTCAAGATGTTACAAGCGAATTGAAGTTGAACTATAAGCCTCCGAAAAATACTGTTTTTGATTTTGAAAATGATAAACTATTGCCTCACGCGCTGTCAACCGAAGATTCTAAAATTGAAGTGGGGGATTGGAACAATGATAAACTACAAGATTTTAAGGTTAATAACCAAGTTTTTTTTCAAGATAAATTTGGCTTTTCACTTGGAAAAGGGAAGCCTTCCAATCCTATTATTTCAGATAAAAACCCGACTAAAATAGTTTTACCTTCAAAAATTGCCTGCATACGACCCTGTGATTTTGACAACGATGGCGATTTAGATGAATTTGTGGCTGCTCGGTGGGATGGTAAAAACTATGGTGTTTCGCCTAAAAGTGTGCTCTTGCGCCGAGATAGTCTCAATGACGTGACAGATGTGACACAGACTTATTTTGAAGGACAAGACTCAATAGGCATGGTGACAGATGCCGTTTGGACAGACCTCAACAACGACAAACGCCCCGACCTTGTGGTGGTGGGGGAATGGATGCCGATTACCATATTTTATAATTTCGGCGACCATTTTGAAAAAAAGGAAATTGAAAATACTTCGGGTTGGTGGAATTGTATCACCGCAGCCGATATGGATAGAGATGGTGACAACGACCTCATCATCGGCAATATGGGGCTAAATAGCAATTGGCAAGCTTCTCGAAAGCAGCCCATGAGCCTATATGTCAAAGATTTTGACAATAATGGCACTAAAGAGGCTGTCATTACTTATTGGCGTCAAGGTATTGAATGGTGTTTCAACACAAAAGACGAATTGGCATCACAAATGCCTTTTCTGAAAAAACGTTTTCAAGACTATGAGTCCTTTTCAAAATCGCCTTTTTCTAAGGTTTTTACACCTGAATTGCTCAAAGGTTCTGAGAAAAAACAGATTGAACTCTTTGCTTCTGTCTATCTTGAAAATAAAGAGGGCGAAGGTTTTGAGCTAAAAGTTTTGCCAACTGAAGCCCAGTTTTCAACCGTTTATAGTATTTTGACAGATGATTTTGACGATGATGGGAATATGGATATTGCCTTAGGAGGTAATTTTTATGAAATGCCCCCTTCTATTGGACGGTTTGATGCCTCTTATGGCTCTATTTTGTGGGGCAATGGACAAGGAGGTTTTACACCTCTTTTACCCGCACAAACAGGTTTTATACTGTCCGCAGAGACTCCTATGGAGAGGGGGGCAGTGAGAGACATCAAGAAGGTTGGAAACCATATCGTTGTTGCTTCAAACAATGCCCCGCTCCAGATATTTGAAGTGAAACAGAAAAAAGCTAAGAAATGAAGTGTGAAGTATGATGTATGAAGTATGATGTATGAAGTGTGAAGTGTGAAGTATGATGTATGAAGTATGAAGTGTGAAGTATGAAGTATGAAGTATTAGGTTTTGACTTACTCTTTTATAAACGTTTATGTCAAAATCTAATACATCATACTTCATACTTCATACATCATACTTCACACTTCATACTTCACACTTCATACTTCATACTTCATTCCGTCCCTCCCAGTGTTTCAGGCAATGTGATTTTTCGCATTTGCTTCTGTCCGCAGAGTTTATTGAAATCTGAAATTTCGTTTTGAATAAGCGCATTCATGGTGCTTTTCAGCTTTTGCCAATCTGTGTTCAATTCATTGTAGCGGTCTTGTTGTCCTTGTGTGATGTAAGGGATATTGACATCCATTTCACCCTTCAAGAAAATATAGTCGGCACTGATTTTATTTTCAAAATTGATAATATCATCATTCGATTGGGCTTTGGTTTGCACCACATTTTCTTCCCAGTCTGTTATGACTTGCGCCACTTTTCTACCCGCTTCTGTTACGTCTTTCATGTCGTTTTTTTCATCCAATATGTCTACAACATCATTAATTTGCTTGCGAATTTTACGCATATTATTGACGGAATTATGAATATCGCGCACACCATCTTCTACTAAGGCTTGCAATTTTTGTTGGGCTTCATAGTCCGAAACAGGGTAATTAAAGCGTGGGTCAGCCATGAGTTTGAACGTTTCAATTTTCTCTTGATTACCCATTTTCAGCTTCACTTGATAGTTGCCCGGTGCCGCTTTTCTACCTTCATAGCTGCCTTCAATAAAAACATGGGTTGCACCCGGCAGCGTGGCATAACGGGTATCCCACACAAAGCGGTTAAGACCCAAACGGGTCATCATTGTTGGGTCGGCATTGGGGCCACCCGGGTATGACGTGAATTTCAAATCCGGTTTTTCAGAATATTTGCGCACCAATTGTCCTTTTTCATCTAAAATTTCAAGACTCACGACCGCCTCTAAGTCGGTTTTTTCAGGCAAATTGTAGTAAATAACTAAGCCTGTGGCGGGGTTTGTCCCTGAAAAATTCATACGATTGGGACGTGTGAAATCGTCATCCACTCGGTCAAGAGCGCTGCTACCTGAAACCCTGTAAATGTCTTCGGGTTTGAAAAGGTGAAGCGTATTTTTTGCGAATGTCTTATCATATTGACGAATGAGCGCCAAATCGTCGAATATCCAAAAAGAGCGACAAGACGTGGAGGCTATCAAATCGCCTTTGTGTATTTTCAAATCTGTGATAGGCGTGATGGGTAAATTGAGTTGAAACAACTGCCAAGACGCACCCCCATCGTAGGAAAGGTAAAGCCCCGTTTCAGTACCACAATAAAGCAGGTCTTTGCGCTCTGTATCTTCCCTTAAGGTGCGGGTTAGCGCACCATACGGCAAGCCTTTTGAGATGTTTGTCCATGTTTTTCCATAGTCTATGGTCTTCCATACTGAGGGGGTAAAATCGTTGACTTTGTATCGGGTTGTGGCGATATAGGCAGTGGCTTTGTCGTGTGCAGAGATTTCAATACAATTTATTAAGCACTCTTCTTCCGTAGGAATCCCTTTGGATAAGCCTTTAGGCGTCACATTCGACCATGATTGGCAACCATCCCGAGTGAGGTACACCATACCATCGTCACTGCCTGACCATAGAACGCCTTTTTCGTGGGGTGATTCGGTAAAATAACTGATAGTGCAATAGTTTTCACCACCTGCACCTTCGTTGGTGTAAGGTACGCCACTGATGCCCATTTTAGCGGTGTCGTGTCGGGTCAAATCGGGTGAAACGACAGCCCATGTTTTACCTAAATCATTGGTTTTGAATACTTTATTGCCACAGTGATAAAACGAATTGTCATATTTTGACCATATAATCGGCGCATTCCAATTGAAGCGGTATTTCATGGTTTTAGGCTGCAATGACTGATATTGAATGGGTGCAACCATAACGGGCTTGCCTTCTCGGGTCTGCATATCCAATATTTCAATTGTGCCTTGATAACTACCACCTGCCACATAGCGGGGATTGTCGGGGTTGAAAGCTAAAAAGGCACTTTCACCGCCTGCAGAGAAATTCCAATCTTTTTCTGTTATACTCGACCCTGTGAGGTTTCTGCTGGCTATCATCACCGAGCTGTTGTCTTGTTGCCCACCATATATATTATAGGGAAACAGGTTGTCAGCATTGATGCGGTAAAATTGCGCGGTCGGTTGGTTATTTTGAGACGACCATGATTGACCATTGTTGAAAGTAACCGTCCCTCCTCCATCATTCGCCAAAGCGAGATTTTGATTATTTTTAGGATTTATCCATAAGTTATGATTGTC
>JAYUQN010000983.1:0-2624 GCA_043756725.1 Saprospiraceae bacterium | reverse complement strand
GTTAAGTGTTGACCCTATGGCAGATTTAGCACCGAATCTTACAACCTATCGTTATGGTTTTAATAATCCAGTTCGTTTTACTGACCCAAATGGTATGTTTGAGAGTGGGAATACAGCATACGTTGATGTTACTAATCGTATGAATGAGTTAGCTGAAAAAGAAAAGAAAAAGAAAGAGGAAGAGAAAAAGAAAAAAGACAATGTAGAGCTTTTCTATACTAATAATACTGAAGAAATGATTACAACGACTCATGTTGGTACTGTTGATAAATTGACAACAGGACAAATCGCTAGTATTGTTTTAAAAACAGGCAAAATAATGCAAAGAAATGGTGTAAACAAAAATATAACTTTCAAACCAATCTCGGTGACAAATGCTAAAAAACATACGCGAGGTGATTTTGGCTACGGATTTGTGGCATTTATTAGTCATCCTTCTAAGTCTTATGGACTCTCAAATGTTGCAAAAGATGGTACCATTGGCGTTTTTAATGGAGAGAATTTTGATTCTTGGGTGAATTATGGACGTATAGCAGATGAAAAAAGCAATTATCCTGACCCGCTTTATGGAGCAGCTTTTTCAATGGCGCATGAATATTTACATCAATTGTTAGCTTTTGCAGGAAAGGCTTTAGAAAATGATGCTTTTAAATTTAGTCACGTTAATGATGTTCCCAGTCTAAATACTGATGGTAACTATATCAAGTATCCAATCTATCCAGGTAATCCATATGAAGTAATACTACCATCACAAAAAGCGTATTTACAAAGATATTTTCAATATTTAAAAGACCAGCCATGAAAAATATAATTATTTGCTTAGCCTTATCATCGATGTTTTTAGGTTGCCAAAATCATAATGGTAACTTAAATCCAAGAAATAAAGTAAATGTAGCTGAAATGAATTTTCATTTCGTCTTTAAAAAGTTGGATACACTTGAGGTTGTAAAATGTTTTGGACAAACCTTAACAAACAATTTATCATTATATTCACATTCTCAATTATCGGATACTTATTTTGTGGAAATAGAAAATTTGGGTTTAGATTCTATATTGATTCCTTGTAAATATCTTAAAGGGCTTCCTATTTATTATTCGGGCGAAACTAAATATTACAAGACAATAAATGATACAATACCACTTAGTGTAGCTTTGCCTTTTGAATCACCACCAACTAATATGGAGAGGTTAGTAAGGAATGAAAAAAAATGTTTTTTGACTACTCTTATGTTAAATAAAAAAATAGCTAAAATAGAGTACTTGTTTTATTCCTATATTAATAGTGAGATGAGACCTATTCAACATACAGTAGTCCTTACTAAGCTTAATAATGAACTTATTGATATGACAAAATATTAGACCAGATGGCGCAGGGGGTGCCCTGAGATACAAAGAAAAGACTTTGTATAACTATAAATAAGATGATAGTAGGTCTATCATACAGGTGGCGCGATTCGTGCCAACTGGTTGTGTAAACCGCCTTATGGTGCTTTAGTGAAAAGCCCCGCTCGTTAATTGTTTATGTCACCCCCTCAATATCAAGGTATTGAGGGGGTATTTTTTTATATTTTTAAAGCGATAACAAACACCAATTTCAGTGAAAAAATCACCACATCCTATGACCTTGCGGACAATGTTTTAAGTAAAACCCGCACCCACAAACCCAACGCCACTACCACGCGCACCATCACTGAAACGATGGACTACGACAATGGGCTTCGACTAAAACAAAACAAACACAAGGTTGATAATGAAGCGGAACAAGCCTTAAGTTATTTGGATTATACCATTAAAAACCAAGTACAGACTAAGAGTATGGGCAAAGTGGGCTCACTCAATTACTTGCAAAAAGTTGATTATCAATACAATTCAATGGGTTGGCTAACGGGCATCAATACACCTACCTTGAATGGTTCGACCAATGCCGTTTGTGCTTTACCTTTTGCTAATACCAACGGCACATTAGACGAAAACGATTTGTTTTCAATGGACATGCGCTATGAAAATCCAACGGCAGCTTATACGCCTACGGGTACAAGTGCAACCGCACAATATGGCGGCAATATTTCACAAATGGTGTGGCAAGTGCGGGGAAAACAAAAGCAGGTTTATACATTTCAGTATGACCACCTAAGCCGTATTACAGAAGCGAACTATTCAGAACTCAACGCTTCAAATGTAAAAATAGATGATGCAAATAAGTACATGGAAAAATTGACTTACGATATGCGCGGCAATATCAAAATCTTGCAACGCAACGGTATGACAGGTTCATGCACATTTGGACAAATCGATAATTTGTCGTATTTTTACAATAATAATGACACTGAAGCATCAGATATTGCACCAAAGAATCGTTTAAGAAAAGTGACAGAAAGTTCTTTGACGACAAAAGGATTCAAACGGCAAGGTGCTGGAGGTGATTACACTTATGATGCGAATGGTAATTTAAGGACTGACCCCAATAAAGGCATCACGTTGATAGAGTACAATCATTTGAATTTGCCAACACAAGTCACTTTCACTAATGGCAATGTGATACAATGGCTCTATGATGCAAGCGGTGCTAAATTGCGCAAGACAACCATAGCCCCTGCTGCAACCATAACTTTAAACGGTCAACC
>JAYUQN010000982.1:0-20125 GCA_043756725.1 Saprospiraceae bacterium | reverse complement strand
TAAAAAGTAAGGCTTTCCTTGAAAAGCTGTTTGGCGTAGGACGTATCTTGGGTGTTTTGAGCTATTGCAGTAAGCGTTAAAATAGAGAAGATACATAAGAATGTGGTGTTGTGTACTTTCATAGTAGAGAATCGGTTTTCTGTTATTGTAAGAATGAAATAGTTGTCTGATAAAACTTATTTCACATCAAATATAAGAAACTTGAAGGGAATAACAAAAATTTTACTGCCTATTGGCTTTATATTATGAAAATTTAACGGATTATTTGGTTTTTAAAATAACAAAAACCGCATCAATGTGTGGGCATTGATGCGGTTTGAGTGTTTTTTACTGAGGGGGGTATGTTTATAGATACGAGCGTAAATGAGTCATATTGTGAAGTGCACAGATTTACGAAATCTTCAAGATTTCGTAAATCTTGTATGACTCATTAACGCTTGCATTTATAACGACTATTGGCATGTCGTCCATTCCAAACAACCGTGATTAAACCATAGGTGCATATTCATATTATCCTTTGAACTGGCGTTGAAATAGTTTGCAGCGCAGCCTGAACACGGATTCATAATACCCATTTGAGCGGTAGTGCCTTTGGTATGTTGAGCACCCAAAAGATGACCAACTTCGTGAGATGTAGCCTTTGTTACTTCATTGTCCCATTCAACGATGCCATAAGAAGTATTCAAATTTTTACAGATAACAGACATGTAAGCTATGCCATCAGTGCCATGATCTAAAGCACCTGTGTATATATCTTTGCCTGTAAAAAGTATAACAGCATCTCTATTCCAATGAGGATATGGTAACCAGTGATTGCTCATCTGAGTCAATAAACTGTTTCCGTCACTGCCTAAATAACCCCAATTAGGAACGGGTGGTCCGCCATAAATAGTAACGCCAACAACTATGAGGTCTAAATTTATGACATCATAAGCGATAGAAGCATTTGCCATTGTAGAGGACATCATCCAAAGACCCCAATCAATGCTACTGCCTGCTTTGTTTACGAAAAAATTGTAGTCGCCTTCTGCACGGAGTTGCACTTTCCAACAATTACGAACCGCTCGTGTTATCAACGTATTTTGTTGTTGAGCATTTGCATAGTATGGCTCTTCTATTGAGCATGTTTTTGGTACAACAATGGCATCCGTTTCTTTATAAACAATGTATGTTTCTTTGGGTGCATTGTCAACAAATCTAAGGGCAGGTTCAATATGGTATTGAATATCGGCGAGCGTGATATTGCCACTGAAATAATCTTTTGACATCACAAACATCCCTTTTTGCTGTTTATCCACTGTTTTGAAACTCCGAATATCCATTATATGTTTGGTCGTTTTACCACCTTGACCAATTTCCGTGTATTCTGTTTCATTAGAAAGTTGGTTGCTTTTCTGTACAGTGATTTTTGATTGTGGTAAAACATTGTCATCCAATGTCAAAGTAAAAGCGTCAATACCTGCTGCATTAGTTTGATTAAAGAGGTCATTTGCGTTGAGCGTTATAAGTTTGTAGGCTGTAAAGTGTTTTGAAAGTTCATTTTTAATATCAAGTCTGTCTGTTGCAGAATTGGCGTCAAGTTGTTCTTTTTGGCAACTTTGAGTGAAAATAGTGATTGAAAGTGCGCAAAACGCAAGGGCGGCAAATTGAAGTCGTTTTTTCATTGGAAAAGACATTTTAAGTGTTATTTAAATCAGTTAATTAAAATTTATTTTGTAGTGAAAATCATTAAGTTTGTTTCTATTCATTAGTGTTAGTTGTTGAAAAAAGGTGACTGCTATTTTTAATTTTTTTTTCACCTTTTTCATTTTCACCTGCTTTTGAGTGTTTGAATATTAGTGTTAGTTGTTGAAAAAAGGTGACTGTGGTTTGAATATTTCTCAAAAAAAAATCCACCGTTTTGGCACGTGCCAAAACGGTGGAAATACTGAGGGGGGGTATGATAACCTTGAAACAATAAATAAAAGCCCCAAAACGTCAATCTATTTTTACAAACCGTTGCGTATCCAATAGTCTATTATTGCTTTTAAGCGTTAAAAAATAGACACCTGCTGCGAGATTTTCAAGAGGTATGTCCGTTTTCTGAGAGGACGCGCCTGTGGACATAACAGATAGGGCTTGTACACACCGCCCCATGAGGTCATAAATTTCAAACGACATCTTTTCTTGTTGATGCCAGTGCCAAACGATATTCAGTTGGTCTCGGCTTGGGTTTGGATAAATATCCAATAAGTCCATCTGTTTCAAAACGGGCAGAGATGTTTTAATTTCAACCAATTTTGAGACACCTCCCCCATCTGTTCCAAACCATTTATTGCCCTGTGCATCTATGGCGATAGCATACACTTGTTGGTCTGCTAATCCCGCTTTAGTATTAGAACTGGTGTAAAATTTCCAAGTGGTTCCGTCAAATTTTGCTAAACCCGTCCAAGTCCCAATCCATTTATTACCTTGAGCATCTATGGCGATAGACTCTACAGTTTCACTATATAAACCGTAATCCGTATTAGATGAGGTGTATTTTGTCCAAGTCGTTCCATCAAATTTTGCGACACCGCCATCAAAAAGCCCAAACCATTTATTCCCTTGTGCATCTATGGCGATTGAACTTACGCGATTCGTACCTGTGCTATACTTTGTCCAAGTCGTTCCATCAAATTTTGAAACGCCGCCGCTCTTAGTTCCAAACCATTTATTCCCTTGCGCATCAATGGCGATGGAAGTCACATTGTTATCCGCTAATCCATTATTTGTATTAGCTATATTATATTTTGTCCAAGTGGTTCCATCAAATTTTGAGACACCAAGCGGCGTTCCGATCCACTTATTGCCTTGCGTATCAATAGCAATAGCTTTCACAGCGTTAGCCGCTAAACCACCAATGGTATTAGTTGTATTATATTTTGTCCAAGCCCTACCATCAAATTTTGCGACGCCACCATAAAGCGTTCCGAACCATTTATTGCCCTGTGCATCTATGGCAATGGAAGTGATCCAATTATCTGCTAATCCACCATTAGTATTCGTTGTGTTATAATTTATCCAAGTGGTGTCATTAAATTTTGAGATGCCATTAGCGTTCGTTCCAAACCATTTATTCCCCTGTGCATCTACGGCGATGGAAGTAATATCGTTTGAGGCTAAACTGGTATTAGGGTTAGTCGTATAATAATTCAGCCAAGTTGTGCCATCAAATTTTGAAATACTATTTGGGGTTCCAACCCACTTATTGCCTTGTGCATCTATGGCAATTGAATTCACTTCGTCATCGGCTAATCCATTATTCGTATTAATTGTCGTGTATTTTGTCCAAGTCGTTCCATCAAATTTTGAGACACCGCCAAAAAAAGTACCAACCCATTTATTGCCTTGATTATCAATAGCGATTGTATTCATCTGATTATCCCCTATGCCATTATTGGTGTTTGTTTTATTGTACTTTGTCCAAGTGGTTCCATCAAATTTTGAAACCCCATTCCAAGTAGCAAACCATTTATTGCCTTGTGCATCAATGGCAATTGAATTCACTATATCATCCGCTAATCCACTATTGGTATTAGCTTTAGTGTAAGTTGTCCAAGTGGTTCCATCAAATTTTGAAACACCCCCATTAGTGCCAAACCATTTATTCCCTTGGGCATCTATGGCGATGGATACGACACTGTTATTGGCTAATCCATTAGATTGATTGTACTTTGTCCAAGTTGTTCCATCAAATTTTACGACCCCTCCCCCATTAGACCCCGCCCATACAGTCCCTTGAGCATCTACAGCAATAGAATAGATTGCGCTTATATTACCAGACGTTTTATAGTAATTAGTCCAAGTTGTTCCATCAAATTTTGATACACCGCCCCAAGTTCCAAACCATTTATTGCCCCGTGCATCTATGGCGATAGCTTTCACCGTGTTACCTGCTAATCCTCCATTGGTATTGCTTGTATTATAATTCGTCCAAGTGGTTCCATCATACTTTGATACGCCCCCATTATAAGTTCCAACCCATTTGTTCCCTTGTGCATCTATGGCGATAGAATACACGTCTTTAGTGCTTAAATAAAGCGTCCAATTTTGAGCTTCCCCCATTAAAGGCATAAAAAGCAAAAGCCCAAGTAAATAAAAAGTCTTTGTAATGAAAGACATGATTTTATGTGAAAGGGCAGTTATTATTTTCATTTTTAAAAAAAATTTAATTAAAAAAATTTTGATTGATCGGTATGTGGATGATAATTAGTGTAGGATAGTGAAAAAAAGTGACTTGGGTTTTGTGTTTTATTGAAAAATTCACCGTTTTGGAACGCGCCAAAACGGTGAAAATACTGAGGGGGGTATCAACGACAAAAATTGACAGTAAGGTGTTTTAGGGTTTTATTATCATCATTTTTTTACTGGCAAAATAGCCATCTACATTAAGTCTATAAAAATAGATACCAGAGGATAAACTATCGTCTTTAAACTCTACAGAATGAGAGCCAAAAGGCATAGGCTTATCCAAAAGCGTTTTAACGATACTGCCATTTAAATTGAGGATGTCCAATCTCACTTTTTGGGCAGCTTGATTTAAATGAAAATCAATAGTCGTGGTATTGTCAAATGGATTAGGTTTATTTTGCCCTAACCAGGCTTTTTCAGCAAAAATATTGTCTTGAGTAGCGGTCGTTTTTAGACACAATTCCCGAGGGTTATTTGTTTTTACCTCTACATTACCGACATTATCTCTTGCAATAGAATAGAAACAATACTCTTGACCTATTTTACCTTTAAAAATTGCGGAGTCTTGTTTTTCATTTAAAAGCCAAGGTCTAAAAGACCCATTATTTTCAGAAACATACAAAGCATAATCTTTAATACCCGCTTGCTCATCTGTACCGCTCCATTTAACCATAACAAGAGCAACCGTATCTACTATTTTTTTACTTACGGAAAAAATCTTACTTTTTGGCGATTCTTTGTCCATTGTATGTAACCAAATAGGTGTTGTAATAGGTGTATTGGTATCGAAAATAATATCCGCTTTATTTTTAATTTCTGTTAAATGCGGCAAATTAGGTTTCAGATTGATTCTATAACCAACATACCCTTCACCTTCTGGTTTTGTTTTGTTGGGAGGCAAAAAACCTTGTGTAATGTCTTGAGTAAGGCTCATTACGGAGGGGTCAAAAGATGAATACTTCCAAGATACAACCCCACTTACGGTATCCAAATTACCCGTAACTCGAAGAATGATATTCTTTTTAGGACGCAAATTAAAATCTTGTGTGAAAGATTGCTTTTTTTGAGCTAATTGAAAGGAGAAGTCGCCAAAATTGAACTCTGTAAATTCAAAAGAGTTTAAGTCAAATTTAGTTTTATCCAACGTGTCAAGTATCAATACTTCACTCGCTGGAGCGGTTGCATCGGCTGCATTCTCAAAATAGATAGTAAATGGAAGGGTTTGGTCATTATTTACGGCATTCTTATCATTAATTCCTTTTAATCCTACTTTTAAATTAGGGTCGCGGGATGCTCTTGTATCTACCTCTTTAGTTGCATTTCTTGTAAGTTCTGCATGTTTTTTCCGAATAGCATCTAATTTATCTGCATAATTTTCAGGTAATTTTTGATCTATGGCATCACAAAATTCTATGAGTTCCATTTCTTTAAGAATTAAATCAATATCATCTGTATATTGCTCAACTAATTTTATTAGTTGTTTCCCAACACCCTCGCTATTGTATTTTGAGCTAAGGCACTTTCCTAAGATTTTGGCTTCAGAGCCATAATCTATCTTAACTTTATCGCCAGTAGATATAATTTCTAACATAAGACAAGTTTCCCCTTTTATCAATTTTTTACAAGCATCTGATTTTGTTTTAGGTACATCTGGAATACCTTCTTTAAGTATGGCTACAAATACTTCGGTCAGTCCATCTTTACATTTATCATCTATGTTTTCGTCTTCGCAAGCGGCATTTATGCCTCTCACACCTAACCCCCTCCTACTAAGTGTTAGAGAATCAAAAAGAGGCGGTCCGAGGTAAGCCGTTATTGGCAATATTGTTAGGGTAGTAGATTTCACATTTAATGTTATAGTCTCTGTTGTATAAGGTTGTATATTAGGTATAATGATTGTTGCAAATTTTACGGAATCCTTTTTTATTGAATCAATTACAGTATAAAAACGAGTATTAGGTATATCCGTTAATACACTACCCTCACTGGAATACTTTATGGAATCCAATACAGCCGCTGTAACATTACCCGGTATCTTGATTAAAACTAATGAACCATAATAAGGAAAATTACTTTTATTAGAAACATTGACCGTATATTTAAAATCTCTAAAAGGTAAAATTGTAGAAGGACCATTGATATTTATTTCAGGATTATAGTTAGATTTTGGTTCAATCTGGATACCATCTTTTAATATTAAAGTATCGTTGTTGTTAACAACTATCAAAGACCATAAGCCTGTCGTTATATTATTTAATTTAAAATTCGCTTGAATACTATTGCTATTTATAAGTTTAAACATATCCGCTTTAATTGGTACTTGATTTTGTTTGATAAGTGAAACCTGAGAGTTGAGTTTAAAGCCAAATCCATTGACAATTAAGGTAAAATAGCCCGAATTAGCAAACCGATTGGGGGCAACCTCTTTTAAGCCTTTAATGGTTACTAATTGGCAACTATCCTTAAGACATTTTGTCGGTTGGCATACTTTATAGTCGCCTATGCTCTGAAATACATGCACTGGATTGGCATTAATACTGTCTTTTATCCCATCGCCAAAATTCCAAGCAGCTTTACTTGACAAGGCTTTATTATTGAAATAGACTTTATTGGGGTTTTGCAAATCATAATCGAAGGTAAAAGGTCGGTACAAACATATTTCTTGGGACACAGTCGTATTCCATACACCCGTGTTATCCTTAAAACGAATATTAAATGTATGTAAGCTGTCTGTAAAACGATTGGTATTTAGTAAAAGATTAAGGTCAAAACTATCCTTCGGCTCAATCGATATGATAGGGGCAGCACTGATATTTTTATCATACCAATATTGATAGGCTACAAGTTTGGGTCTAATATAAAAATACGAAGAGGTAACGCTTCCCCAACGTTTTTTTTCATCCAAAAATTGCAAGCGAAAGGTATGTAAACCCGGTTTTAGGTTTGATGTATTAAAATTTCTTGACAACTCAACATCTGCACTTGGCGTACTGAGGGGGGTAGTAACTGCAATACTAAAATCATCATCAAACCAGTAGCGATAATGCGTAATTTGTGCTTGTGAAAAGCCGTTAAAATGGGAACATAAATATATTAAGGCTATCAAAAATAGCTTATTTTTCATTTTGAAATTGATTTGAATGTTTAGAAATTAATTTGTTAAAAGCTAAAAAGACATCAAATCAATCTGGCGATTTCACTTTAATTTTTATTTGAAGATTGCCCTGAGCATCTGGTTTATTGCTGATTTCTTTGAAATAGATATAAGGCGCAGAAGGGATAAAACCATCTCTACCAGGGTTTGAACCACCAAATATGCCTATTTCAGTACCGTTTTCACCTGATAAACGATAAGCAAAAGTAGGCTTTAAGCGATAATCTCTATTCGCCCAATCAACGAATATATCTCCAGTATTGAGGGCTTTGAATTGGTTATTCGTTATTCTACTATCAATAGGGCTTAACAAATGTGTTGTAAAAAAATTATTACTCATAATTTGCATGGCACCTACATTAGGAGATAACTGGACAGAAGGGTCTGCCGTTATATAATTTTCTACAATTACAATGTTATTTTTGTATGTTCCTTGATTAAAAATTAAACCCTCTCCATTACCATCATTGACATTTGGTTGACTTATGGTTTTATGATATAAAATACAGTTTTCAATACGAATATTATTACCCAGCCCTTGTGGAAAAGAGCCCCGATTGTTATACCCACCTATCATATCTTTTACAAAGCAATTGGTTATTGTGATGTTAGAAGCACCTGCACTACCAGAAATAGATTGAACAAGACAATTATGCACTGTTAAGATGGATATAGAATTATTATTAACTGTAAGTTGGGCAATATTGCACCTTGTTAGAGTAATATCTGTACTCTGATTAAAAGTAATATATTGCGTTAATACTACTCCTTCAACTGTGCTGCCACTACCACCTATAAGAATATTCATAATGGGAATTACCGTCAAGCCCGTAGCAAAAGAAGCCTTGCTATCAATACCTGCCCCTCTAATATTGACTTTTTTGTCAATATTGATGGCATCAAAAGTACCTCCGGGCAGATAAATAAAGCCATTAGTAGGTACTTTTTGTAAGGCTTCTCCTATGTTACTGACTGTGGTAGAGCCATTGCCCAAACTATCTGTCACAATAATAGGTGCTTGTGTGCTTTGAGCAAAGGTGTTAAAAATTGACATACAAAAAATCAAGAATGTGGTAATTTTTTTCATCGTTTTGGATTTTATGATTAGAAAATTAAATTTCTTCAATAAAAAGTGGGTTTTATACATAGGTGTCTATAAGTACAAAAAGTGGCTTTGTCATGCGAAATTTTTATAAAATGCCTTTTAATTTTCAGAAAACGCAGGATTTCACTGCTGTATCACAATTTTTTTAGCAACGACCCCCTCAGTATTTTTCATTTGAACAAGGTATATCCCATTCGGTAGTGTTTGCAAATCAAGCATTTCTAAAGAATTCGATAGGTTTTTTTTCTCAAAAACGAGTGTACCACAGGCATTATAAATGCTCAAATTTTGGGGCTTGAAGTCTTCATTATAGGCTATACTCAGAAAGCCACTGGTTGGATTGGGTGAGATTTTTAAAGCAATGTCCTCGGCATCTAAGACTTTTATAGCACTGAGGATAGAACCCCCGTTCCATTTGTACATCGCTGGACCAACCGCTGTGATATAGGTTTTGCCTGCCCAACCTGTTTGATAATTTAAAAATCGAATAGGATTGCCAAAAAGTGCGTCTATTTTGACCCAAGTTTGTCCAAAATTGGTTGAATAAGCCGACAAACCATCGGTATCGCAGAGAACGAAAGAACCTGTTGTGCCCGGTATATATTCAATAGTTGACCCTAAAGAAAAGGGATAGGTCGTTATATTTGTCCAAGTATTGCCACCGTCCGTTGTCCGAGCGAGATAAGAAACCAATGTATTTGTATTCCACCCAAGTGCTATCCCATTGCGAGCGTCTTTAAAAGCAATAGACAAAATAGTAATTTTAGCATTAAAATTGGTAAGGTTTTGCAAGCTCAGAAATAGCCAAGTCAAGCCTTTATCTGTGCTTCTCACAATGCGTGACTTATCCGTGCCACCCCAAATTGTATCGCCAATAACGGTACAAGAGTTAGTTCCACCAATAACGTAGATACTTTCATTAGTATCGAAACCCGTAATAGAGCCATTTGTCCATGTTTCACCGCCATCTTGAGTACGGGCAAAGTTGCTTCCCCTCCAGACTATCGCCGATTGAGGATTGAAAAATCTAAGCCAAGTGCCTGCTGCTGTGCCCGTGTATTTAGCTGCCCAAGTATTACCCCCATCTGTTGTTTTGTAAAGCACCCCCGATCTATCCGTAATCCAAGCCACCGTAGAATCAATCGCTTGGATGTCTAAGGAGAATTTCCCGGGTGCTTCTGCTACTTTGTAAAGCCGCCAAGTTGTTCCACCATTTGTTGTTTTGAGCACTTTGATTAAATGGGTATTACGGACAGTCCCTAAAATAGTGCTGTCCACAACTGCCCAAACCACATCTTTATTGACGGCGGAGATAGCATAAACAAAATGATTAGCAGGCAATAAGCCCACTGCTTGCGGTGTCCAAAAATTGGTCTGTGCTTGGATTTTGAACGTGATAAAAAGGATAAGACAGAAAAGGAGGTGTAATACTTTTTTCATTTTAAAAAGGTTTGTTAATTGATATAGTAATGTGAAAACAATAAACAACTAAATTTTTTTAAATAAATTGGCTGTGCATTCAATGTCAAAATGCAAGGCAACGAGAGAAGAATAAATGAGGTGAAAGCTAAAATCTTATTTTTTGGACATTTTACTCAATAAGGTTTTCGTCTGTGCTGTGTAGTCATGCTCGGTGTTCGCTGAAATTTTTTGTGAAAGTACATTAAATTCTGACTTGTAATGTGAATAATTTGTTAAGTAGCATAACAAAAGATACCACTCCGATTTATCGTGCGTCCTTTTGCCACTCAAACGCAACAAATCCTTAAACAAAGGCAAGGCAAGCTTGTATTGCTTTTGTTGAAAATACGAATGTGCCAACAATTCCAAAGCACTATAATTTTCATCTAAAGCCAACGTGTTTTTCAAAAGACTAATAACTTTAGTGAAATCTTTACTGTCGTAGGCTTTACCTGCTTCGTCTAAAACAGAGGTATTATTACCCCCTCGACTTGTATTGATACTTTCATAATCAGGTACATCTTCCTTATAAGCGTCTTCGGCAAAAGCAATTAGGGTTGTTTCATCTACCCTATTGGTTTCATTATTAGGCACTATGGGCGTAGGATTTTCCAGTTTTGGCGGTATAGCTGGCGTTTCAAAAGGCTTTTTATCCATTTGCACAATAGGCGTGTTTTCCTTATCTGATTTGGGCATAGGCGTTGGCAGGGGCAATCGAGCAATTGTATCTTTTGAGGCATCATTTTTCACCACATCAGAAGCAGGAGTAGGTTTAGTAAAAACCCACAATAAAACCCCTAACAAAAGCGTGAGGCTTGCCGCAATTGCTAAACCATAATATAAACGACGCACGGTTGTTTTACCTTTTTCTATTGGAATTATCCTGTTTTTAGCCTCAGATACTGAGGGGGTAAAAGACGCTTGTTTTCCTTCTTCTTGCCATTGCGCCATTTTAGCCCGCAAGTCATTTTCCAGAATAACCTCCATCCCATCCCACTCAAAGCGGTGCATTTCAACCTGCTCTGCCAATTGCGGATTGCTCGCTATTTCAGCGTCAAAAGCCTTTTTATCTGCTGCACTTAAATCCTCTCGCAGATAGGCTTCTATTTTATCGTATAACTCTTTCTCGTTCATGTTTGAAAAGTTTATATGTTCAAAACACTTTTATATTCAGGTTTATCCGCCACAAAGTCTTTAAATTTTTTTCGACATTCGTAAGCATTTTTCTTTGCCAATTCGGGGCTACTCAAACCCAATTTTTCCGCAATTTCTTCCATCGAGTACGATAATTTATAAAGTTTTAAAATCACTTTACACCGCTCCCCTATTTTGGTCAGAATTTCATCAATCACATTGCGTCTCTCATCTTCAATAAGCCTGCCTTCCACGCTTTCAACAGGTTTATCATATTGCTCAGGTTTCAGTTCCACATTGCCACCATATTTGCGCTTATTGGAGACCCACCGCCATTTAGCAATGCCTATGAAAAAAGTGCTAAGACTACTCTGCCCTTTGAAATTGCCTTCGCGTATGGCTCTATCGAACAAAATAACCGTATCTTGAAATACATCTTCCCCATCTTGCACATTCCCCCCTTGATGCGTAATATAAGCAATCACAGATTCTTTTAAGGGTTTATGCGTGAAAAAATATTTTAGAGCTTTAGTCCGTTCTGCTTCTTTCCCTTTTATTGATTCCAGCAATTGAGCGTCGGTCACTTGTATGGTTGTCATTTAGTGTAGCTTGTTTAAGAAAGGTGACTGTGAATCGTTAATTTTTTTTCAAAGATAAAATAATTTTAGAAATTTCACTGTTTGAAACAAGGTGAAATCGATATTCTGAAATTCATAAATTATAATTTTTAAAATTTAGAATACGCGTTTTAAAATTATAAAGCATGAAAAATTAAAAGCCATGCTACTTCTTGCGTACATTTGCTTTGTTAATCTTTACTAATCTGTATTAATCTTTAAATTTCTGTATTAATCTTTAAATTTCCAAAACATGAAAAATGTATCAAATCTTTTTTTCATCGCCCTTTTATCTATTTCATTTTTCACACAAAGCTGTAAAACTGCGAAAACAACCAATGCCACAGACAAAGGACAAAATGCCGAGAATCTGGAAAGATTGGGCAATGCCTTTTTACTAACCGCCGTTTCAGGAGATGCGACTTATGGTTTCGCTGAAAAAAATCCCATAAAAGTAGGAAGTAGCAAAGGTGAAGCGAAAGCATCGGGAGAGTATTTATTTATGAATGCGCTCACGGGTCCCAATGGCGAAGCGATAACTTACCGCCGTTTAGGTTCTTGTTGCAGTTTCAAATCGCCCAATGGGTTTTTAGGCACAGGTTTATTGGATAGATTTGAAGTAAAATATGAAGGCTTAAAAGAGCCGATAATTCTTTACCTTAACATGTACGACCCCGGTATGGTGAAAGCGCCTAAGGGATTTGGTTTTAGGAAGTAGAAGATTTGGTTTTTCAAATAAAGATAAATAAAGATAAATCTTTAAATTTCTTTATTTTTAAGATTATTGCTTTACTAAATCTTATTTTTCTTTAAAAATCTTTATTAATTTTTTGAAACCCTAATTATTTTACTAATTTTGTCCTTCCAACAGAAGCTACATCGTCAAATGTCTAAGCATATTTTAGTTTTGAGAAAACTTATTATCATGAAAGCTAAAATATGTGTTAGATGAAAAACAAGTGCTTAAAAACTTTTTAAAATACCCCCCTCAGTATTTTGGCGTGTTTTCACTCTTTCACAATAAAGAAAAATCTTTATTTTTCTTTATTATTCCTTAATAATCTTTATTAAATCTTATATTTCAGTATTAATCTTTAAATACCTTTATATGATAATCGCTGTTACGAACTTAAAAGGAGGCGTTGGCAAAAGTACGGTGGCTCAAAACCTTGCCGTTTGCTATGCCCAAGCAGGTCGCAAAGTCTGTATTTTAGATACCGATTTGAAACAGCGTACCACCATGCGTTGGATAGGCGAACGGGATGAAAAATTGCCACCCGTCATTGTAGCGGGCGTCGAGGAGAAACAATTGACGCAACAAGCCGATGCTTTGCGCAGCATTTATGATGTCATAATCATAGATGGAAGACCCGACCTTGAAAAACTCGCTACCAAAACCATCGCCATCAGTGATGTCGTTATCATCCCCATTACTGCCAAAAGCGCGGATATTTGGAGCCTCCAAAATTTCATGGAATGGTTCGACATTGTAAAAGATGAAGTGAGTACGCGAACTGGCAAGGAAATAAAAGCTTATTTGCTGCTCAATCTCTATCGTGGCAATCGCACCATTACACGAGATATTGAAGAATATTTAAAAGATGTAGGTATTGAAATGCTTGAAACCAAAATAGCCGACCGCACAGCCTATATCGAAGCCATGACTTTGGGCATGGGCGCATTAGAGTATCAAAAAGATCCAAAAGCCCGAGAAGAAATGAAAAACCTCTTTGAAGAACTGGAGCGAAAAACCAAGTAGTTGCGAATTTATTCGCAACAAAATCTTTAAATTTCCTTATAAATCCTTAAATTTCTTTATTTTTAAAGACAAATACAGATGAGTAAATTTTTGAAAGGCATAAAAGGCGTAGAAAAAAAAGTCGTCACGCCAGAAGACATTGATGACATAGCGGAAAGATTACACGCTAAAATGGAGACAAAAGCCGAAATTGTTAGTCCTGTTATACAAGCCATTAAGCCAATTGCTATAACAGTTGTTAAAACCGCTACGGTTGAAAAATCCGAAGAACCGAAAGAAGAATTGCACCGCTTAACCATCGATATTCCGGAAGAATTATTTCTGCAAATGAAAAAAGATACTAAACGGAAAGGGCAAACCATTAAAGGTTTTATCGTTTCAATGATTTATGACTTTTATGAAAAATAAAGAAAAATAAAGATTTTTCTTTATTTTTCTTTAGTAATCAGATTGTAGTTTAAGCCAAATTTAAACCTTTGTGTTTGCAAACCTTTAAAATAGAAAGCCACGATGAATAAAATTATTCACGTTCAAGGAGTAGATATACAACTCTTTGAAATACATGAAACGGATTATATTTCTTTAACGGATATGGTTAAAAACTTTGGCGATAGCCAACTGATTTACAACTGGATGAAGAACCGAAGTACTTTAGAATATTTAGGTGCATGGGAACAACTATACAACCTCAATTTCTCAAGTACAGGATTTGACGAAATGCGAATTCAATCTGGCTTTAATGCCTTTACTTTAACACCGAAGAAATGGGTTGAAGCAACTGGGGCTATCGGCTTTATGTCAAAAGCAGGACGTTATGGCGGCGGGATTTTTGCTCATAAGGATTTAGCATTTGAATTTGGAACATGGCTATCACCTGTTTTCAAACTTTACTTAATTCGGGAATTTCAGATACTGAAAGATGCTGAAAGTAAAGCTAAAAATGAAGCATGGGATTTGAGGCGTGAATTGGCTAAAGTTAATTATTATATCCATTCAGATGCGGTGAAAGATTACCTTGTGCCCCCTCGTTTGCTCAATACTCGTTTAGAAGGCTCTGTTTATGCGAATGAAGCGGATATGCTCAATCTTGCCCTTTTCGGCAAAATAGCTCGCGATTGGAAGGCTGCTAATCCCCAAGCTAAAGGCAATATGCGAGATAATGCAACAGCTGAACAATTACTGGTATTAGCTAATCTCGAAAACCTCAATGCTGAATTTATTAAACAAGGTTTGGGAAGCCAAGAACGTCTTCAACGCCTTAATGAAATAGCTATTTATCAAATGAATTTGTTAACCACTATTCAAAATAAAATGTTGAATAAAGTCGACAAAGAAAAGCATATAGGTAATTAAGCATTTAACGCCAGTATTCACAATATTTTAAAGTTGAAAAGTATTTTCAGTTGTTCGTTAATAGCGAACAACTGAAAATACTTTCACCTGATAATAAAAGCTGTAAAACATTTGAAAGCTGGTTTTATCAGCTTTATGATTCATCATTTTTAAAAAAATAAAGATTAATCTTTAAATTTCTTTAAAAAAACAGATACATCCTTTTTTTTTTGGTATATTGAGAAAACGGCGCTTTCAATCTCCATTTAGCCCATTTTATTCCGCTAATATTATCATTTGAGTGCCTAATGTTTATTTTTGTCCTATTGATTGATGCGCTGTTTTCAACAATAGCAATATTTAACGCGCTAAATTTTAATTAAAATGAAAATAATTAATCTACTATTCACGCTTATTATATCAACTCACTCCGTCGTTTTTGCTCAAACGCCCATTGATAGCCTTTTTCCTGTTAGAGGGTTTTGCATTGGCGCACCCAAATCGAAGCAAATAGACTCATTTGTCAATTTTATTCACGAAGAATTGGCAACACGGGAGGTGAATACGCTTATTTTGCGGGTTGATTACAATTATCAATTTGACAGTCACCCTGAGCTAAGAGACAGCATTGCCCTCTCAAAAGAAGATGTTAAAAAATTAGTCAATGCCTGCAAAACGCATAAAATACGCTTGATTCCTCAAATCAATTTGTTGGGACATCAATCGTGGGCGCGTAAAACGGAGAACTTATTGCGGGTTTATCCTGAGTTTGATGAAACACCGCATGTAAAAATGCCTGAAAAATATGTATGGCCCAATGCCGATGGGTTGTATTGTAAAAGCTATTGCCCCTTGCATGAAGGGGTGCATAAAGTCGTTTTTGCCTTGATGGATGAAATTTGCGATGTGTTTGAAACAGACGCTTTTCATGCAGGCATGGACGAAGTGTTTTACCTCGGCGATGATAAATGCCCACGTTGCAGTGGCAGAGATAAAGCCGAATTGTTTGCAGGAGAAGTCAATAAAATACAAAACCATTTGGCATTAAAAAATAGGAAACTCTGGATTTGGGGCGACCGTTTAATTGATGGTAAAACAACAGGCATTGGCTTATGGGAAGCCAGTTTTAACAATACACATCGGGCGCTTGACTTGATGTCAAAAGAGGTCGTTATTTGCGATTGGCACTATGAGCGTCCCATTCAAACAGCTGTTTATTTTGCGATGAAAGGATTTAAAGTCGTGACGTGTCCGTGGCGGACCCCCTCAGTAGCAGTGGCACAAGCGCAGGATATGGTGCGATTTAGAGCCGCAGCAACATCCCAAATGAAAGACCGTTATCAAGGGATGATGCAAACGATTTGGTCAGGGGCAGAGCAATTTCTAAAAGAGTTTTATAGCAATAAAGAAGGAAAAACACAATCAAATTGCTTTAGAGAACTATTTGGTGAAATGAAAAAATTGGCAGCCCAATGAAAAAAACACCTATTTTACTGAGGGGGGTAAAAATTCAGCTTTTTATTTATATTTGACATCCTTTTCAACGCTTTAGGCTATTTTTTCATTTTTTCACGCTATAAAAAATACATAACCAATGAGAAACGTTCTCTTTGCCGCTGCTTTTTTTACAAGTTTTACTACTTTTTCACAGCAAGCCACTGGTGATTATCCCTACAAAGGTGTCAATTTCACTGCTGTTAAATTGCAAGACAATTTTTGGCTGCCCCGCATTGAAATCAATCGGCAAGCCACGATACCGCATAGCTTCGCTAAATGTGAAGAAACGGGAAGAATCAAAAATTTTCAATTAGCGGCACAACATACAGGCAAACTCTGCACTACTTACCCTTTTGACGATAGCGATGTGTATAAAATTTTGGAAGGGGCAGCGTACTCCCTCAATACGCATCACGACCCTGTGCTCGACCGCTATTGCGATTCCATGATCGCTATTATTGCCAAAGCCCAAGAGCCAGATGGTTATCTCTACACAGCCCGTTCTATTGACCCTATTAATGGTCATGAATGGATGGGTAAAAAACGGTGGGAAAAAGACGATGAACTGAGCCATGAACTCTATAACTTGGGGCATCTTTATGAAGCCGCTGCCGCCCATTTTTTAGCGACTAAAAAACGCAATCTATTAGATATTGCTATAAAAAGTGCAGATTTGGTGGATAAAGATTTTGGCATTGGCAAATTATCTATTGCTCCGGGGCATCAAGTCATTGAAATGGGTTTGGTGAAACTTTATCGCGTGACGGGAAATGTGAAATATTTGAATTTGTCTAAATTTTTCATTGAAACACGGGGTAAAAAACAATATGTGAAACAGAGTAGCGATATTTGGACAAACGGCTCGTATTGGCAAGACCATAAACCTGTTATTGAGCAAACCGAAGCCACAGGCCATGCCGTAAGAGCCACCTATTTATATACAGGCATGGCAGACGTAGCGGCTTTGACGGGTGCGCAACCTTATATCGAAGCCATCAATAAAATATGGGCAAATGCGGTTGGTAAAAAAACATATATTACAGGCGGCATCGGGGCAGCAGGTGACGGCGAGCGTTTTGGCAATGATTATGAACTGCCTAACGAATCGGCTTATGCTGAAACCTGCGCTTCAATAGGCAGTGCTTATTGGAACTATCGCATGTTTCTATTGAATGGCGATGCTAAATATATTGATATGTTGGAACGCACTATTTACAACGGTTTCCTCTCTGGCGTAGGGCTTGATGGCAAGAGTTTTTTTTACACAAACCCTATGGAAACCAATATTCGAGATGGCAAACCGACGCGTGAAAGTAAACGCTCTGCTTGGTTTGGCTGTTCGTGTTGCCCCTCCAATATTGCCCGTTTTTTGCCCTCTATACAAGGTTATGCTTATGCCCACCGCAACAATGATGTTTATATCAATTTGTATATGGGCAGCAATGTAAAACTACAGTTGGATAATGGCAATAAAATAGATTTGACCCAACAAACCGATTATCCTTTTGATGGAGCTGTTAAAATTACGCTGAATAATTTTGATAAAAATACCTTTTCTTTACGGGTGCGTATCCCCGGATTTGCTCGAAATGAAGCCTTTCCAAGCGATTTATACAAGTTTTCAGACCCCAGTTTAGCGCAAACGACGATAAAAATAAATGGGCAAGAAGCTACTTATTCTTTAGATAATGGCTATGCTGTTTTAAGTAAAACATGGAAAAAAGGCGATGTCATAGAAGTCAATATACCGATGGAAGTACGTCGCGTAGCAGCTCATGCGAGCGTAAAAGCGGATGTTGGAAAAGTCGCTTTATTGAGGGGACCTTTGGTGTATTGCGCAGAGTTTCCCGACAATAACAACCGCACGAGCAATTTAATTATTCCCGATGATGCGGTTTTTACAACAGAGTTTCAAAAAGATTTATTGAGTGGGGTAGTGGTGGTGAAATCCAAAGCCATAGCAGTGAATGTGGATGCTACGGGGACTAAAATTACTTCGCAAGAGCAGCCTTTTGTAGCTGTACCTTATTATGCCCGTTGCAACAGAGGGCAGGGTGAAATGCGGGTTTGGTTTCCACGCAAGGTTATGAATGTGGATTTGTTGGGGTTTTAAATTAAAATCTTGATTATCCGTGTGTTTCAGAATTGACAACTTTTCAAAAGTTGTCAATTCTCTATACTTTTCACAAAAAAAATTTCAAGAACTAAAAATCTAAGAGGATGAAAAAAATAGTTTATCTTTTAAGTGGCTTTTTAATATTTTTTAAAATTTCCGCTTGTAAAAATACCAACACAACAAACATTGCTTCCTCCTTATCAAGCACTCAAAATAAGATGAACGGCGTCAGCTTCGTAGCTGTTCCCGAACCTTACAAAACGCCCGTTATGCAGGAGCTGAAAACCATCAATGCGGATTGGATAGCTGTTATTCCTTATGGTTTTTCACGCATTGGAAAAACAGACGTTATGTATGACCCAAGTCATCAATGGTGGGGCGAAACGCATGAAGGCGTACGAACAACTATTGACTCGGCACATCGGGTAGGGGTGAAAGTGATGTTGAAACCTCAAATCTATATCGGAGATAGCTGGACAGGTGCTCTGGATTTTACGACCGATGAGGAATGGGCAGAATGGGAAGCCAATTATGAAAAATACCTCTTGCCTTTTGCAGATCTGGCGGCTCAAAAACAAATAGAAGTTTTATGTATTGGCACAGAATTTCAAATCAGTTCTGCCAAAAGGGAAAAATTTTGGCGCGAATTGATTAAAAAAATACGCTTGAAATATTCAGGCAAATTGACGTATGCCGCCACTTGGAGCGAATATGGGCATATACAATTTTGGGACGCGCTCGATTTCATCGGCATTGACGCTTATTTCCCCTTGCTCGATACCAACACCCCCTCAGTATCTGACCTCTGTGACGCCTGGCGCATATATTATGAAGCCGTTAAAAGTTGTCATTTGAAATTTAAAAAACCTGTTGCTTTTACGGAATATGGTTACATGAGCGTGGACGGTTGTGCGGGAAAAGGTTGGGAAATAGAGCCTAAAGTGCGGTCGTGTAAAATCAATCAATTAGCCCAAGCCAATGCACTCGATGCCTTGTTTACGACTTTTTACAACGAATCGTGGTTTATTGGGGGTTTTATATGGAAATGGTTTCCGGGTGGACAAGGGCATGAGGGTTATATTGAACGGGATTATACGCCACAAGGCAAACAAGCGGAAGCTGTGTTAAAGAAATGGCATACAAAATAACTGCCAAGTAGCTATTTTTTTGTTCGTCTTAGGTTGAGGTGGTTTTTTTGCCTGTGCTTTTTTGAGTGGTTGCGCAGCAGCAGGGAGAGTAGAAAGGGTTGCTGCTACCAATTCAAGGCGAACTTGTTTAACCAAGTCTTCAGTGGTGCGTAAAACATGGGCAATTTTAGCATCTGCCCACTTAGTTTCTTGTATTAAACCTTCAATAGTCCTACGCAAAATTTTAGCTGCTCCTCTTTCTTCGGCAGCTTCAAACATAGTCTTAACTTGAGTTCCCATATCTTGATTCATTTTTTGTTCAATATTCTTATTAAATTCAGCTTCTTCTAATTCTGACCGTCTCTGCATATATTCTAAGAGCATTTCAAACAATGATTGAAATAAATACTCTGATGTAGAATTCTCCACAAATTTTCCCGAAGGGATTCCTATGGAAAAGGATTTCTTCTGGATGTTGCTGAAAAAATTCTTTATTGTATAGGAAACGGCTGTTTATAAAAATATGATTTTCATAAAAAAAACCTACTTTTGCCTACAAATAAAGTTATAATTATGCGTGAGTTTAATACATCTGGTCCTAATATTCCTGA
>JAYUQN010000981.1:0-2627 GCA_043756725.1 Saprospiraceae bacterium | reverse complement strand
CTTAAAAAATAGTGACCGCATCAAAGAATTGCCTCCAGAAGAGTGATGTGGATTTGAAGGGTTACCCCCTCAGTATTTTACATTTTTAACCCTTGTTTCTAAAGACCAACCTTAGAAACATTCGTAAAAGACGTTCCATTAAAACGAAAAAGCCCACCTGAAAAACCGAACCAAAGCGTCCCCTGTCTATCTTCTAAAATACTTTGAATTCCAAAAATACGGAGCATGTCATTTGTCTTGTCTATCTCATTAAACAAAGTGAATTTTTCACCATCATAGCGATACGCACCATGATGTAGTGCGCCAATCCAAATATCCCCCTTTTTATCTTTATAAAGGGTGTAAATATCATTTTTACTAAGCCCCTGTATTTCTGGAAATTGCGTGAACGTTTTACCATCATAACGACTTACGCCACCTTCATTTATGTATTTAGGAAAATCAGATGTGATAGACCCGAACCATATATTTCCTTGATTATCTTCCACAATACGACTCACATTATTACTGCAAAGACCCTCTTTTTTTGTGAAATGCGTAAAGGTCGTGCCATCAAATTTACAAGCACCCAAACCGTCTCTGCCAAACCAAATATTGCCTTTTTTATCTTCGATAATACTCCAAATTTTGTTAGGTACTATTTTATAGGACGGACTGTCTATAACAGGATTTGGTATTTTGAATGTAGAAAAAGAAGAACCATTGTAGCGAAAAGCCCCCTCAGTAGTACCCGCCCAAATTTGACCTTTACTATCAATAAGAATTTTGCAGCCAGAGATATGACCCGTAGTTTCACCGAAAGTGGTAAATGTTTTTCCATCATACTTTGAAATGCCGTTATGCGTGCCAAACCACATATTTCCTTCTTTGTCTTCGGCAATACCTGCAACCGTATTATCGCATAATCCGTCTTTTGTAGAAAAATAGGTGAGCGTTTTCCCATCATAACGTACCGCACCATCTGAAACAGTGCCAAACCACAGATTGCCTTTCGAGTCCTCAAATATTTCTACAATATATTCGGAAATTTGAGATGCCGCATCCAATTTCGCCTTTTCTTCGAGTGGAATGGGTTGGTTATTGGGTTTATTCCCTTCTGATAATTTTGGTTTTGTTTGCCCTTTACAGGACGTAATTAAAACGAGTAACAATAAAAGAGAATAGAACTGCTGATGTAAATAAAACTTTGTCATTTATTAAAATTTTAGGCTCAAAACTACCTTATTCACTCAATAAATGTCCTAAATGTGTGTAAAAGATTGTAATCAGAACTGTAAAACTTATGCGCCACATTGTAAAAGGTCAAATTAACAGCAAAAAATATTTTTTAGACCGAAAAAAATATTAAAATTGCATCTGATTAATGTTTAACGCACCCCTCAGTATATTTCGGATTTGGGATGTCGGATGTCGGCGGTGCATCACCCGAAATCCGACATCGAAAATCCGAAATATACTGAGGGGGTACTTTTCTACGGATTGGTTTTGATAACTTTCCAAAGTTTCAAAACTGCCCAAATTTCCGCAGCCGCCAGAACGATTAATGCGCCTGTATTTGCCGTAACGCCATCTAATTGAAGACCGACGACAACATCGCCTAACTCAATAAACACCCTTGAAATAAGGGTGATAAACAACCAACGCGGATTGTTGGCTAAAACAGAAATGAGCAAAGCTGCGACGCTGCCCAAAATCCTTACGCCTGTACTGGCAAAGCCCATTTTGGCTGAATAAGTATCCAAATTGGCATTTGAAAAACTGATACTTGGGGCGAATGTATAGACATAAAAAAAGAAAATACCCGCACAGATGAGTATCCAAGTGAAGATTTTTACGGGTGTTGAAATACCTAATTGATTGTTAGAATTTTGATTTGCCATTTTGATTTAATTTTTATTATTGGAAAATATTATTTTTCACAAAAGTAGTAGGGAAGTATCCAGAAGATACTACTTTTGCAAAAAATACAACTATCTTTTAGGATACCACAATTTTTTAACACTATGAAAAATAAACAAAAGCAAGGGCAGTTGAGAGATGTGCAAGATGTCTTGGACATTATCGGTGGCAGGTGGCGTGGCGCAATTTTGGCAAGTTTGTGCGACAAACCCAAGCGTTTTAATGAATTGAAACGCGATTTAGGTAGCATCACACCTCGTACTTTGACCAAAGAATTGAAGTATTTGGAAATGAGTAAATTACTCACCCGAGAAGTTGAAGAAAACAACGCCATTGCGGTGACATACAGCCTAACACCTCATGGACATTCGTTAGACCCTTTGATAGGGCAAATTGTTGCATGGGGGCGTAAGCATCGGGATGTTATTTTTGAGGGGACAAAAGATTAAATTAACAGCAAAAAAATCTTTTTACACCCCAAAAAATGTTAGAATTGCATCTGATTAAGGTTTAACCCACCCCTCAGTATTTTTCTTAAATTGATTAAAAAATTGCAATAAAAATACCTATTTTCAATGAAAAACCTAATAAAAATTACCGCTTTACTCGTCTTTTCCATCACGCTTTTTTCATTAACGACAAAAGAGAGCAAGAAAAAACCACAAATCGTTTTCATCATGGGCGATGAAGAATACCGCTCGGAAGAAAGTATGCCCATGTTGGGTAAA
>JAYUQN010000980.1:0-2628 GCA_043756725.1 Saprospiraceae bacterium | reverse complement strand
ATTCACCGCATTGATAGACCTGTGAGTGGCGTGGTCATTTTTGCCCGAACGAGCAAGGCATTGGAGCGCATGAACAAACTTTTTGCTGACCGTGAAATCGAAAAAACCTATTGGGCTATTGTGAAAGAACGCCCCGACCCACTCGGCGCAACGCTCGTTAATTATCTCGATAAAGACCGTGAAAAAAATGTTACTAAAGTTTTAGAGGGACCCAGTCGCCGCCATCCTGATGCTAAAAAATCCGAATTAACGTATGATTTATTGGCAAGTTTGGGCAATTTTCACCTCCTTGTCGTCAATCCTGCTACGGGTCGCTCGCACCAAATACGGGCGCAATTGGCGCATATTGGTTCACCCATTCGAGGTGATGTGAAATATGGTTTTAGCTCGCCTAATGCGGATGGGTCTATCAGTTTGCATTGCCGTGAAATGGCATTTGTGCATCCTGTTTCAAAAGAAAAAGTGTCAATCACGGCAGACCCGCCGAATGAACAAGTTTGGAATGTGTTTTCAAAAGTGATGTTATGAGCAACAAATAATATTTTTTTTAAATTTTAATCATTTAAATGTGTAGGTAAGGAAATACTTTCTAATTTTAGGGTCTTATTTATAAAAGTGCCAAACTTGCTAAAACGAAAGGACAATTTTACCAAATTCACTATGGATAGATTACTGCGCAGCACGCTCATTATCAGCTCATCTTTTTTCTTCATCACATTTGTTACAAAAGTGAATCACGCACAAACCGCCCGCATCCGCTCTTTAAATGAAGACTGGCATTTTCAGCCTGCCTCCGCTCTTTCACCGCCAAAGGAGAAAGATTTGGGGCAAAATATTAACCCCGATGGTTATAAAACCCAATTGCCCAACACCGCCCTCAATGCTTTGTTTGAAAATGGGGCTATTGAAGACCCTTTTTATCGCACCAACGAAGAACGCTTGCAATGGCTTGAAAAAAAGGATTGGGTGTTTGAAAAAACTTTTGATGCCGATGAAAATTTCCTAAAATCCGAAAAAATTGACTTGATACTGAGGGGGGTTGATACTTACGCCGAAGTCTTTTTAAACGATGTTTCAATACAAAAAACGGATAATGCGTTTCGCACTTGGCGTCTGGAAGTCAAAAACCTGTTGAAACCTAAGGGAAATGTGTTAAAATTGCTTTTTACATCCCCCCTCAGTAAAGAGAAGATTTTAGCGGATGATGCGTTGGTGGATTACCCCGATGTTTATAATACGACCCGCGTTTATACCCGAAAACCGCAATATCATTATGGTTGGGATTGGGGTCCCCGCTTCATTTCCTGCGGTTTGCAAAAGGCAGAATTGGAGGCTTGGGATATGCTAAGAATTGAAGAAACGTATATAAAACAAATCAGTTTGACGCGTGAAAGAGCCGATTTAGAAGCCCACGTTACCCTTATTTCTACCGCCGACACCAGCGCAACACTCCATATTACAGCGAATGGTAAAACGTTTTCACGTCAGTTTTTTCTCAACACAGGTAGCAATGATATTAATTTTGAGTTTGAAATTTTATATCCCACTTTTTGGTGGTCACATGATTTAGGAACACCTTTTTTATATGAAATTAAGCTAAATGTTGAAAATAAAGCTATTTTATATGATGAAAAAAAGATTAGAATTGGCTTGCGCACCCTCGAATTGGTAACAGAAAAAGATGCAAAAGGTGAAAGTTTCTTTTTCAAACTCAATGGTTTTCCCATCTTCGCAAAAGGCGCAAATTATATCCCTGAAAATATTTTTCTCGAACGTGTGAAACACGAACATCATGTTAGAACCTTACAATCTGCCGTAGATGCCAATATGAATATGCTCCGTGTGTGGGGTGGAGGCGTGTATGAAACGGATGATTTTTACAATCTCTGCGATGAAAAAGGACTACTAATTTGGCAGGATTTCATGTACGCCTGTGCGATGTATCCGGGCGACGAAAAGTTTTTTCAAAATGCTGAAATTGAAGCCGTTGAGCAAGTAAAACGCCTGCGCAATCATCCGTCTATTGCCCTTTGGTGTGGCAATAATGAAATTGATGAAGCGTGGCATAATTGGGGCTGGCAACCCCGTTTCAACCCCGACCAAAAAGAATATATTTGGGGCGCATATAAAAGGCTTTTCAATAAAATATTGCCACAAGCGGTCAAAGAAAATGCACCGCATACGTCCTATTGGGAAAGCTCTCCCCGCTATGGACGCTACAACGACAAGAGCTATACGGAGGGGGATAACCACGATTGGTTTGTCTGGCATGATGAACGCCCGTTTGAGCATTTTGAAAAAAAAGTGCCTCGTTTTATGTCTGAATATGGTTTTCAATCTTTTCCCGAATGGCGCACTATTGAAAGTTTCACCCAACCAGAAGACCGTGAATTGACATCAGAGGTTATGCTTTTGCATCAAAAACACCCGAAAGGCAATCAGTTGATTAAAAAATACATGGCGCAATATTTCAAAGTGCCTAAGAGTTTTAAGGATTTTGTTTACGTTAGTCAATTGTTACAAGCCGAGGGTATTGGCAAAGCGATTGAAGCACAACGGCGGGCAAAACCGTATTGCATGGGCACATTATATTGGCAACTCAACGACGTGTGGCCCGTGGCATCTTGG
>JAYUQN010000979.1:0-2628 GCA_043756725.1 Saprospiraceae bacterium | reverse complement strand
GCAAATCGGCTTTATTTTGCAGCATACTGACAAAATAATCAGCATATAAACGTTTAATAACAAAATTAGGAAATTGAAAAATAATATTGTTTAATTCGCGTCCTTTAATGGTCAAGAAGCCCATATAAAAGAGCAAACTAATCAAATCATCTACACCGAATGTTTTGATAAAACTAAATTGACTTGTCAATTTACTTGAAATCTGCCCCGCTTCTGTCAAATTGCGGAGTGCTTCTAAATTCTCATATTCTCTATCTTGGATGCGAAATATATTTCTGATTTTACTATAATCAGAAGCGATATTAGCGTCTAATAAATCACGCGGATATTTTTTATAGGTCTGATAATCTTTAGCAAAATACAACACCATATCAGGATTATAGACGTGAATTGTTGCATCCTCACTAAACAAATACCCATCATACCAGATTTGTAAATCTTCTAATACGTTTGGCAAATCGGCTTTTTTAGTACCAATTTTTTGCAAAATGCCTTTCACTTCTTTTTCTTCAAAACCCATCATCAATTGAAAATTAACATCTAAAGACAAATTAGTAGCGATATTAAAACCGCTCGTCATGCTATCAATTGTAATCGGAGAGACGCCTGTAATAAAAAAACGATGAATAACACCGTCCCATGTCGCTGTTTTGAGGACTTCATAAAATTTTCTGACATACCCATTTTCCGTGACGATTTTTTTAAAGTAATCAAAGTTAAACGAAATAAGTTCATTTGCAAAATGGTCATATTCGTCAATCATTACATAGATAGGATGTGGTACATTATTGTCTTTGTAATAATAAAATAGTTGTTTAATCACTTCATTGGGTTCTTCTTGACTTAAAATATCTTTTCGTTGTTCATCAGTGAAAAACTGCTTGTACGACGTCAAAAAACTTCGTACACCGCCTATAATATTCGACAAAAAGCCCTCAAAAGTATGTTTGGGCGTATCTGTCATAATGCCACTAAATTCAAAAGTCAATACCAAATAGCCATTCGCCATTGCCGTAGGCTTTTTACCAATAGCTAATTTTCCAAAAATACCGTCAAATTCTTCTTTATGTTCCAAGCCATAATAATAACGTAACATGGAGACAAATAAGCTTTTACCAAAACGACGTGGACGCAAGTAAAACAAAAAGCGCGGTGCGCGCTCCTCTAACGCTCTAATATATAGCGAGTGGTCTTGATAGAGGGCTTTATCTTCCATCAAACGCTGAAAATTGCTTTCGCCATAAGATATTTTTATCATACCCGTTGTTTTTTATTGAAAAATGCGCTTTTTGAAAGACAAAATTAAGCAAATAATTGAGAAAACAAATGCGTGCTTGATTTTAGCGGCTCTTATGAATAGCTTATTGCCCATTTTCACTTACCAGTTTGTCATATTTTTCTTTCAAGAATGTATAGTGGAAGCCCTCAACCAAACACGCCTCAAAGACCTGCAAGGTGATTGTTTAAAGAATTGGAAACCCTTTGTGTGCCCGCCAAATCAAGGTTTCACCATGACAAATCACGACAAAACCTTTTAATCCTTTTCTATCCAAAAACTTTTTGGTTATCATGTAATTCGTCAATTGGATTTCGGCTTTATCTAAAAGTGCTTGAATATCAGCGTCGTCTATTTTTTTATCTTCTTCGTTTTTATCTTTTTTCTTAATGTATTTTAATTCAAAAGCCACTTGATAATTAGGGTCGTAGCCGCGGATCGCTTCTAAAAAAATATCGGCATACCCTTTTTCTGTTTCATATTCTGAATGGACATAATAAAATTGTTGCTGATATAAACAACTGACAAAAATAGCCTTTAGGGACATTTCGTTGAAATGATAGGCATCTCTATTAGATAAAATTTTCAATACTTGGGCTACTTGATCTATAAACGGTTGCAATTCACCTAATGTGGCTAAACGCATAATCGCATTGTTTAAAGGCGCATTGTCTATCGGCAAGTCGGCTTTGTTTTGCAACATACTGATAAAATAATCGGCATATAAACGTTTAATCACAAAATTTGGGAATTGAAAAACGATATTATTTAATTCTCTTTCTTTAATCGTCAAAAACCCCATATAAAACAGCAAACTAATCAAATCATCTACACCAAATGTTTTGATAAAGCTGAATTGACCTGTCAATTTACTTGAAATCTCCCCTGCTTCTGTTAAATTACGGAGTGCTTCTAAATTTTCATACTCTCTATCTTGGATGCGAAATATATTTCTGATTTTGCTATAATCAGAAGCGATATTAGCATCTAATAAATCACGAGGATATTTTTTATAGGTTTGATAAAATTGAGCAAAATACAGCACCATATCAGGGTTATAGACATGAATAACAGCATCTTCACTAAACAAGTACCCATCATACCAAGTTTGTAAATCTTCTAAAACATGGGGTAAATTCTCTTTTTTAGTGCCAATTTTTTGCAAAATACTTTTCACTTCTTTTTCTTCAAAACCCACCATCAGTTGAAAATTGACATCTAATGATAAATTCGTGGCGATATTAAAACCACTCGTCATACTATCAATTGTAATGGGCGATACACCTGTAATAAATATCCTATCTACCGTATTATTCCATGTCGCCGTTTTGATAACTTCATAAAATTTTCTA
>JAYUQN010000978.1:0-6951 GCA_043756725.1 Saprospiraceae bacterium | reverse complement strand
GTTCATAATTGAGTTTCACCTTTTCAATAGATTCCCATTTCACCCCAATCAATTCTTCTAACGCAATTTGAGTAATTTTTATGTCAGATTGTGCTTTCAACCGGCTTTCCATAGCATCAAAATAGGATTTATTAGCTTCGTTATAATCTTCAAAAGTCGCTTTATTGACTGAAAAAAGGCTTGAAATCTGCGTTTTGTTGGTTTGAGCCACATCAAGCGATTGAAGCCTAATTTTTAATATCTCTTGTGCTACGAGGTATTCCTGATATCGTTTCAAAACTTCTGCTTTAATTTTATATTTTTTCAAATTAAGGTCAGATTCGCTCATTTTTTTTCGACTTTCAGCAAATTTGACTTTGTGTTTGCGTTGTATCAAATCCCCAAAATTGATACCCATACCAATTTGCCACAGGGGATAATTATTAATACGGGGTGTTAATGGATTTTGATTGTTATTAGTCAATGTAGAAAGACTCACATCGTTTAAGTTGAAAGCTGTATTGAGGTTGCGCGTCCAATCTTTTTGCGCTAACAGAATTTCCTGTTGATGTGCTTCAATTTCATACTTACTACTTTCGGCTTCGGGGCTGAAAGTCCAAGCTTGTTGTACCAAATAATCCTCAAAAGTCGTTGGACGCGTTTGTGGGATTTCCACAGAAGGCTCTTTAGATTGAGCGTTGCCCATAAAGATGAAAATTAGGAAAAGTATAAAAGTGCTAATTAATTTTCTCACAGTTCAATTTGTTTATAATTTTCGTCTTATCGCATATCGTAGCTTCGTCGTAGCTTCGTCGTAGCTTCGCCTTTAGGCGAACCCGTTTAAACGGCTTTAGCCGTTAGGTATAACTTGAATTATTACCCTATAATTTGAATTATTGCCAACGGCTAAAGCCGTTTAAACGGGTTCGCCTAAAGACGAAGCTACGACGAAGCTACTTGATTCCGACAAAAACAGTACCAATGTGTCTAAAAACGCTTAAAGCAAAAACATAAAAATTTATAATATAAATCAATTTAACATCTTTTCAATTTGCGCTTCAATACCTGCTCCGGGTTGTGGGGTAGCCGCAATTTTACCTTGTTTATCTATCAAAAACTGTTGTGGAATGGCATGCACACCATATAAAGCGGCGGGTTGGCTATCCCAAAACTTCAAATCGCTTACGTGATAATCCCAAACCAAGCCATCTTGCTTGATGGCATCTATCCATTTTTGACGGTCTTTATCGAGTGAAACGCTGAAAACGGTGAAACCTTTGTTTTTATATTTGTTATAAGCTGCCACGACTGAGGGATTTGCAGCCCGACAAGGGCGGCACCAACTTGCCCAAAAATCCAAGAGTACAACTTTACCTTTTAAGTCTGATAGTTTATAAATTTTACCATTCGGGTCGGTGAGCGCAATGTCAGGTGCAGGTTGTCCAATGCCTATGGATGATGCGCCTGATTGCTCCATCGCAAAGGCGTTTTGCATATCTTTCAAAGTCTTTTCATAGTCTTTCACATAAGGACTGTTGGGGTAAGTCTCGTTTAATTTTTTCAGTATGCCCTCGTGCATACCCATAAATTCGGGTGCTACAAATTCTTGAAATTGAAACGCCATCAACATACTGAAAAGTGGATTTTTCGCATTTTCAATAATGGGCTTTACATCAGCAGGTTTTTTCTTACCATCTGCCAAGTCTTTAAAAGTTGAAAGATACAATTCCGTATCTTCTGAGCCTTTCACCGAATATTCAAAACTTTTCAAAGTAGCTAAATCTGCTTCCACGGTGACGTTTTTTTCATTCCCATTAAAAATGAAATTCATTTGTCGCTGCCCAATTTTCAAGCCGAATATGCCCGGTTTTGCGCCTTCGGGTAGGTCAATTTTAAAATTGCCATTGGCATCAATCGGCACTTTGGCAACTGCTAAGCGTTGGCTCATCATCAGTTCTTCAAATAAGCCTTCAAGATTGGCAGCGTTTTTTATGGTGCCAGATATAGTCGTCCCTTTTGGTTGGCAGGATGTGAGTGAAAAGGCAACAGAAAAGAGAATAAAAAGTATTTTTTTCATATTGAGTTTTATTTTAAAAGGCAAATATAGAAACAAACGTAGCAATTTCTACAAGATTTTATATCAATTAGGAATTAGTCATAAATAATTCAAATAATGGGTTAAAATAAACATTTTGACACTACGTGTCAGTGAATATCATTCAAATTCGTGCTTATTACAAACATTTTGACTCTATGAGTCATAGAAATTTGAGGTTTTAATGACTCGTAGAGTCAAAATGTTTATAATTATGCAGTATATCAAGATTCTACTACTGACACGTAGTGTCAAAATGTTTATTTTAACCCATTATTCGCATAAATAATAAATTTGTCTGAGAAAGAAAGAAGCTTTATTTTTGTGAAAACAACCTATACAATGAACAAAGAAAAAGAGGCATTATTACAAAAAATTAAATTGGGAAAAGATACGCCACACAATGTATCTAAGCAAAGTCTTTTGCGGTGGTTAGATCGTATGAAACCCCAAAACGAAGATATGCGGTCTTACCTCATAGCTTATTTTTCTGCACCCACATTAAAAGAAAAACAAGTGATTAAATCTGCTAAATTAGCGTCTTTGACAGCTTCGGAGCAAAAGGTTTTTCTTGAACAATGGTGGAAATGTATTGAAAACGATATGGCTTTTCAACAAGTACAAACAGCACAATAATATTAATAATCGTAACTATTTTTGAATAATTTTATTAGTCAAAAATGTCTCTCACTTGTAATATAAACCCTTCTACGACTATGGATTGAAATGTGTTTTCAATACCATATTCTCCTATTAAAACAAATTCCTGTTCTCGGTTTTCAAACTGTTTGATGATGTTTTTATCAGGATATATTACCCAATATTCTTTCACACCACAACTTTCATAAAGGTGTTTTTTATAACTCATTTCTTTAGCCGTGTTGCCAGGCGATTTTATTTCAATGATAAAATCGGGCGCGCCTTCAATTTTTTTATCACCCACTATCACCAATCGCTCTTTGACGATAAAGAGCAAATCGGGTTGAACCGTGTCATTTTCCGTAAAATAGGTATCCATAGGGGCAGCATAAATTTCCCCTAATTCATGGACAAGTGTATGTCCAAAGAGCAAAAATTGTAATTTGCCCGAAATTTTTTGATGTTTTGGAATCGGTGTTGGCATAAAAATTATTTGACCTTTGTGTAGTTCATAGTTGCCACTATCAGGCGGCGTAAGTTTCGCATAGTCGTCGTAGGTCAACAACTTAGGTTTAGAAATTCGGACTTTTCTTTCACTTATAAAGGCTGTCATGTTTTATCAAATGTTTTTACAAAGATAGTTCTTAATTTATAAAATTACAAGGTCATATTTTTACACCTATCTGTAAACCTGCATTGTATAAAAACGTATTAGCCCTACCGCCTAAATTAATTTTATATAAAGGCATAGCAAAATATTGAAAACAGGGTTGAAAATCCAACGTTATTTTTTCTGAAATTTTTACCTCATAGCCCATGCCCAATTGAAAAGACAGCCCCAATTTTTGATATCCTGTTCTTTTATCCTCATTTCTTTTTACTTCTTCATGTCCATCAATAAATTGAGAGTAGCTTGTAATTGAATTATAAATATTGAGATTAGGACTTACACCTAAATTCAAGTAAAAATGATGATTTTTATCTACAAAATAGTGGAAATCAAAGGGCGTTTCAAGATAAAAATGGTTATAAACGAAGTAAGATGAAGTCGACGTAAAAGGATCAATTGTATTGGAACCAAATCCACCATTATTGTTTTGTGAACCCCATGTGTCTTGTTTTTTCTTTGTTCTAAATCCACAATTAGTGAAATTCAGTCCAGCTCTAAAGGTCAATTTTTCGCTCAATGAACGTTCCGCAAAGCCACCCACTGCATAAGTGATTTTACCTATTTCTGTACTATCATACAGTTTTTTAGCAAATTGAAAATCCTTTCTTGCATAATAAATGCGATAAGAATATTGAGGGTTTAAAGACAAGCCGAGGCGATATTTTCGAACAGTTGGCTGTTGCCCAATGGTTTTAGAGTGAAATGCAGCGAATAAAGTTAGCAGGATTATTAGTTTTTTCATTGTTCATGTTTTAAAAGATTAAATATTTTGAAACCTTTTTTATCATAACAATGGTATTTTGTCATTCTGAGCGATAGCGAAAGAATGACAAAATACCATTGTTATGATAAAAGAAAAGAATTTATTGAACATTCATAATGTTACCCAACGTATCATCATAAACGCCTTTCCATGAAGATATGTTACCCCACGTTTCACTATTAACTAAAACATCCCCTCCCGTAACAACGCCTAATTTTGAGAAAGGCGCTTTACTATTTCGCATAAACGCTTCAAAATCACCCAATTGTGCGGGTGAAACAGACACAACAACACGGCTTTGGCTTTCACCAAACCAAAAAGCATCGTTGCGCACCCCCTCAGTATTTTTCCCTTTTTCAGCTGAAAAACCCAAATTTTGAGGCATGGCAGACTCCATCAACGTCACAAATAAGCCGCCTTCACTCACATCGTGGGCAGAGGAGATGTATTTGTTAATTATCAAATTACGCACTTCATTTTGTACTAAAACTTCTTCATCCATTTCAAAATATGGGGCAGGGGAGTGCTGCACCCCTTTTATGCGCAACAAATATTCTGAACTTGAAATATCGTTTTGCGTTTCACCGATTAAAAAAATGGTATCGCCAGCTGCTTTAAAATTCAATGTCATTTTATTGTTGTAATCGTCTAAAACGCCCAACATCCCTATCGTGGGTGTTGGATAAACAGGTATCGTTTTATCATCTTGCTGCATTTGATTGTAAAAGGATACGTTGCCACCCGTCACAGGGGTTTCAAAACGGCGACACGCATCGCCCATGCCTTGCAAGGCATTCACAAATTGATAATACACTTCGGGATTGTAAGGATTGCCAAAATTCAAGCAATTGGTAATTGCCACAGGCTCGCCACCACTGCATACGATATTGCGGGCAGCTTCTGAAACGGCTATCATAGCGCCTTTATAGGGGTCGGCATAGACGTAAGCAGAGTTGCAATCGGTTGTCAAAGCGAGGGCTTTTTGAGTGCCTTTCACCCGCACAATAGCGGCATCCGAGGGTTCATTTGTAGTCATTGTGCCTATGCGCACCATCGAGTCATATTGTTCATAAACCCATCGTTTTGAGACGATATTGGGCGATTTCCATAATTTTTTAGCCGTATTCAATAAGTTCTTAGGCTGTTTTATTTGTGAAATTTTAAACTTCTTAATTTCGTTAAAATACTGAGGGGGGGTAAATTCGCGTTGATAGACAGGTGCGCCACCACCTAAAACCAAAGGCTCGGCAGGCACGTCTGCTACTTTTTCACCGTGATAAAAAAACTCCAACCTACCTGTATCCGTCACGACGCCGATTTCAGCACATTCCAAATCCCATTTATCAAAGACGTCTAAAAGCGTTTGTTCTTCGCCTTTTTTACAGACAATCAACATGCGCTCTTGGCTTTCAGAGAGCAGGATTTCCCAATCTTTCATATTGGTTTGGCGTTTGGGCACTTTGGTCAAATCTATTATCATGCCCACGCCGCCTTTGGCTGACATTTCGGACGTCGAACAGGTTATGCCCGCAGCCCCCATATCTTGCATGCCTACCACAGCACCCGTTTTAATGACTTCCAAAGTAGCTTCCAACAAGAGTTTTTCTTGAAAAGGGTCACCGACTTGCACGGCGGGAAGGTCTTCGGCAGAATTTTCATCCAAATCAGCCGAAGCAAAAGTGGCTCCGTGAATACCGTCTTTACCCGTTGCCGAACCGACGATGAAAACAGGATTGCCGACGCCCTCAGCGGTTGCTGAAACCGTTTCACCAATTTTCACAATGCCCGCAGACATGGCGTTTACTAAAATATCGTGGTTGTAGCAAGGGTTGATATACACCTCGCCGCCAACGGTAGGGACGCCAAAACAGTTGCCGTAATGACTGATGCCTTCCACCACGCCTTTCATCAAATGCCGCATGTGAGGACTTGTCAATTCGCCAAAACGAAGGGAATTTAAAGACGCAATAGGGCGCGCGCCCATTGTAAAAATATCGCGGTGGATGCCCCCCACACCCGTTGCCGCTCCTTGAAAAGGCTCAATGGCAGACGGATGATTGTGCGATTCTATTTTGAAACAACAGGCTAAACCATCGCCCAAATCCACCAAACCCGCATTTTCTTCACCCGCTTCCACGAGCAATCGCTTACCCGAACGGGGCAATTTTTTCAAATAGGTTATAGAATTTTTATAGCTGCAATGCTCCGACCACATGACGGAGAAGATGGATAATTCGGTAAAATTGGGTGTACGACCCATTATTTCGCATATTTTATCAAATTCTTGGGGCAATAAGCCGAGGGTTTTGGCAATGGCTACGGTGACTTGCGGTTCAGCGAGTGTCATATCTTTTTATTTTTTTATTGTTTGATAATGTGGGGGCAAAGGTAAAATTTATGGGGATAAATACGTCAAAAGGCGTTATAAAAAGTTGCGCCCTCTTGATTTGATTGTTACCTTTTTTCAACATCAATATCTCATCGAACTTAAAATATGGTACGGCGAACAAGCCCACCAAAAAGGTTTGGCACAACTCGCGGATTATTTAGACCGCTTGGGTTTATCAACGGGTTATTTGGTCATTTTTGACCATAACAAAAAGAAATTCTGGAAAAAAAATTGGGTGGAGGTAGCAGGGAAACGCATTTTATGGGTGCGTGTATAAGAATTGTGGTTTTGTTTTTTTTTGATAAAAAAATGAAATTTTTTGTTGCTGTAATTTTTCGTGTGCAAATGTAGAGACGTTGCAGTGCAACGTCTCTACGTGGTTCATTTTAACAAGGTTATTGAAACAAAATACCCTA
>JAYUQN010000977.1:0-2630 GCA_043756725.1 Saprospiraceae bacterium | reverse complement strand
GTAGATGTTTTTTCATCATATTCGAGATTTAGAATTTAGGCATAAAGATATATCAAAACTTTTTCACGCACAATATTATAAAATCAACTTGTAAAGTTGTTGAAACAGGGGGTCAATTTGATTTATATTAACTTTATAACATATTTCATATACATTTTTTTGAGGTATGAAAAGAACGTACTTTACCTTTTATAACGTTTTTGAATTGCAAAAGGCTGTTATCACCCATTTAGATGTTGACAGATTAACTTGAATTAGGATTTTTAGGATTAAAAGGATTTAATAGGATTCACACACGATTTTGTCCACAGGACTCCTTTGGAGACAGTATTTTTGTCAACATCTGAAATCCTATCAAATCCTTTTAATCCTAAAAATCCTAATTCAAGTTAATCTGTCAACATCTAAATTCGTTAAATTCGTCAATTCGTGGCTTCTGTCAACATCTAATTTCGTTTAATGTTTTTTCGATTTTTTTCAATAAAACACTTGCCAATCGTTCCTTAGATTCATACGTCCAACCCGCTACATGCGGTGAAACGATAACATTATCAAAAGAGAATAGTTTTTTATACATTTCAGACTCCCCCTCTCCTCCAAAAGGAGTCCTATGGACAAAGGAGTCCCTACGGACAGTATAAGTCGTTGTTTTTTCATTTTCAAACACATCCAGACAAGCGCCGCGTACTTTTCCACATTCCAATGCTTCAATCAAATCTACGGTATTTACGACCTTTCCGCGCGAGGTGTTGAGTAAAATGATATTTTTTTTACAATTATTGAAAAAATTGGCATTTGCCATATACTGCGTTTCAGCCGTTAAAGGTAAGTGAAAACTGACAATATCTGCTTTATCCATAATTGTTTGAAAATCAACCTCTTGTAGCGTTGACATATTCCAGTTTTCATCCGTCCACTCTTGCCCGTGCATTTCAAATATATTTGTCCATTGTCCATTGTTTTTACCCCCCTCAGTATAACCCGCTTTTAGATACTGGTCATACGTTAAAACAGACATTCCCATACCCATTAATTTCCGTGTAAAAGCCCTGCCCGTATGTCCAAAGCCAACAATACCGATGGTTTTACCCATCAATTCAAAGCCTCGATTTTTTTCACGCTGCCAAATAAAATTTTTCACTTCCGTATTGCTGCGATTGAGGTTATTTACCAAAGCTAAAAGCATCCCCAAAGCATGTTCTGCTACGGCATTGCGATTGCCTTCGGGTGAGCTTAAAACGGCAATGCCTTCAGCAGCATATACCTTATCAACCATCTCCATCCCACTGCCGACACGCCCAATGAAAAGTAGTTTTTTACCTTTATCAAGTAAAGCCTTATCAACATTTATTTTAGAATTGATAATCAAACCCTCATACTCGCCTATAATTTCATGTGTTTTTTCATTTGAAATAGCGGGTTGATAAAAACAAGTGAAGCCCATACTTTCCAAGCCGTCTATCAAAAGGACATGTACATCATCGGTTATTAAAACTTTTTTCATACCTATTTTTTGGGCACAAATGTATAACTTTTATTACGTTAAAAATAGAGAGGGGATGCTTCCGTTTTTTAGAAAGCACCCCCTCAGTATTTTAGAGAAAAATAAGTTTATTGTCTAATGAAAATAAGTAGCATTTCGGGTAGCACCCGCTCTTGAAGAAGTGCCTATCGCTAAAATGGTGGCACTGTAGCCCTTAGGCGTAATGTTTGTATAGATAGAACCGCCAAGCCCAGGATAATCAACCGTTGTACCGACTCTTCTGACGTAAAAAGAATCTCCAATGCCCGTAATTATAGAAAATCCCTTATATTCACTTGCTTTTCCGTAAGTAATGCCTGTGGCTAAGATTGATTTATCACGTCTGCGTACCAGCTCAATGGTATCATTTTTAACACCATTCTTAGTTATTAAATTCACTAACCTCAATTTAAAGGTCGTGTCTTGAAGGTTTTTGAAATTATCTTCAATGATAAACGAGCTTAAATTGGGTAAAGAATCTCTAAGAATAACGGTATAAAATTTACCACTCTCAAAGTTGAAGCTGCTTTTATTATAAACAGAATCGGTATATTGGATACTATCCGTTCTACCTGTTCTCTGAATACCATAAACAGCTCTGTTAAAACTGAAATCCGTATTTCCAGCGGGTATGACGGCATATCCTACGTTACCCGCAGGAAAAAAACCCGCACTGTAACTAACTCTTTGATTACCATTAATTTGCTTTCCGTTGGCAAATATATTTAAGAGCATAACGCCACCATTAGCATCATTAATATTGAAAGCCGCATTGATAAAGCGTACTCTTGCCCCATTTGCATTTTGAGTTGAACTCGGAACATCCAACTCTCTTTTATCACATGCCGTTAAGACCAAAGCGAAGCCCATAACGACGACTAAATATTTAAAGACTATATTTTTCATATTTTAAATGACCGTTTAAGATTAAAAATAGACTTATTTGTCTTAAATCCACCCCCTCAGTATTAGAGACAATTATGGATTCATAAACCACATGGGTACCGTATGATAGTCAGGATTTAAAGCCCCTATTTTAGCCAAATTTTCACGATTCCAGACATACTCAGAGTTAAATCGAGGGCGAACACGATAGGCAACCTTTCCA
>JAYUQN010000976.1:0-2631 GCA_043756725.1 Saprospiraceae bacterium | reverse complement strand
TCTTTTAAAACTTCACCGAGCGGTATATTTTGAGCTTTTAATGTAACAAGGCGTTCAAGTATAGGTGCAGCACCCCCCTCAGTATAAAGCATGAAAAGAAGGAGAATTAGGAGAAAAAAATGTTTTTTTTGGTTCATAGACGTGTTGTTACATCTTTTTATGTAGTGTCGAAAATTTACTAAATTTGAAATCAACCCTCTTTGAAATTTTATTACAAATTCATTGATTTTTGTTATTGACAACCATTTCCGCTTATATATATTTTACCATCTTTTTTATCAGTTTTCCATTTATATTCAGAATTTGTATCTGTAAGAACTTCCAACACTTCATCAAGGGATTGTGTGTCAAAAGTAAAAACAGTGGAAATTGGGCAGTTTTCGATATTTTGGGAAACTATTTCGACAGGCGTATTATAAAACTCGTTGATTTTAGTCACAACATATTTAAGTGTCCTTTTTTCAAAAACCAATTCTCTTGATTTAAAAGCCATCGTATTTTCATCATCATTTAGCATAACTTTTTCAAACTTCCCTGTGACAATATCATAAATGGCTTTTTCATTTTTAGTCAACCGTTTTATGTCATTACGCCCTTTTACTTCCACAATACCTTCATCAACGACAACAATCACTTTTGAAGGTTGCGAAAGGTTGTCAATTTTAAAAGCCGTTCCTACCACTTTTACTTCAAGCGTTTTCACATCAATTACGAAAGGTTTTTCGGCGTCTTTTTCAACGGCAAAATAGGCTTCCCCTGTCATGCGGACTCTGCGTTCTTTCTTTGAAAAAACAGTGGTCACGCTCGATTTTTTATTCAATGTAATAGCAGAACCATCCGTTAAAGTCGTTTTTTCAATATTATTTTGAGCGGCATACGTTTGCTCTTGTGGTATGTCTTTTTTATTTAAAAATTGAAAAATGGTAAATAAAAGTAAAATAGCGGCGGCGGCTTTGAGCGCACTGCCCCATGATAACCAACTGATTGTCAAAGGCTTAGGTGTTGAAATGCGCTTTTTTACTTTAGCCCAAGCCAAATCGGTATTGACATCAAGCGTAGGGGCAGCTTCGGCAGCTTCGTCCCAAACCCGTTTCAAAGCCTCGAAATATTGTACGTTTTCAAGCGATTCACGGAGCCAAGTTTTCAAGGTCACTTGCTCCTCTGTGGTCGCTTCATCGGTCAACACTTTGGCGATGAGATCGTCTATTTCAGGTAAAAATTCTTTCATATCGTTGTTATTTGAATCCTTATGGGTAGCTTCGGATTTATCCGAACTCGTTTCAACGGCTTTAGCCGTTTGCGCTATTAAATATTGCTGACGGGTAAATCCGTCGAAACGAGTTCGGTTAAAACCGAAGCTACGGGTTTGGTTAAAACCGAAGCTACATATATAAAAAAATTATCAAAATCGTTATAAAATCACTCATCTCCCCCCTCAGTATTTTCAACGCTTTACCCATCTGATTTTCAACCGTTTTGATAGACAAGCCCAATAGGTCAGCAATTTCACGGTATTTCAACTCTTCAAAACGGCTCATTTTAAAAATTAAACGGCATTGCTCTGGCAAGTTTGAAATGGCTTTTTCAAGCCGTTTTGACAGTTCCGATTGCGTAATTCGGTCGGGTTGAAATTCAGGATGGTTGTTGATATTGTCTAAATTCATGACTTTGTACGCCTCTCTGATGTGCGCTTTTTTAATCTGATTCAAACTGGCATTGCGAACGGCACGGAACAAGTAGGCTTGCACAGAAGTCGTAATATCTATGCTGTCTCGCTGCTCCCACAAGCGACAAAACAGGGTTTGAACAATTTCTTCTGCTTCCTCGCGGTCACGCAAAAGCGAGAGGGCGAAGGCACATAAGCGGGGGTAATAGTCTCTGAACAATTGTTCAAAGGCTCGTTCTGAGGGTATCAAAAGGGTTTCCGCTACTTGTTGTTCAGCAATTTGCACAGTTACTAATTTGGTAGTTGCGAATTTATTCGCAACGTGTTAAAAAAAAAGACGTTGCGAATAAATTCGCAACTACATACTAAAATTTCCGAATACGCCCGCTTCCCGTAATGTGAGACGTGACGGAGGGATTGCCTTTATAAACCAAATCCCCGCTGCCTGAAATGGTGACATCCAACAATTTTAGAACATTTATTTGTCCTGTTCCGCTGCCCGAAATCGTAATTCGCGCCGAATCGCAAGGCATATCATAAGCCCGAAGGTTGCCTGACCCACTTATTTTCAAATTCAAATTTTTGGCAGAACCCGCCATTATCATATTGGCAGAACCACTGATATTGATGCCCAAATCGTCAAATTTGAAACTACCGAGAGTGCCAATTTCACTGCTGCCACTAACATCAATATTTGTTAAACGCGGTAATGTCACCGTCACTTCTCCTTCCGAGCGATTTATCCAAACGTCTTCATAATCAATAATAAGGCGATTGCCTAAGACGCGGGTTGAAAGATTAGGTAAAATATTTTCATAATCTTTAACCGCTATTTTGAATGTATCGCCTTGTTTGATGAAAACATTGATAGCATCTTTCACTTCAATTTCATTGAAAGAGCCTATGATGGTGCGGTTTTCAAAAACAATACTGCCCCAACCTGTAATCCTTTCTTTGAAACAGCC
>JAYUQN010000975.1:0-2632 GCA_043756725.1 Saprospiraceae bacterium | reverse complement strand
AAGCCGCTTATAGAGGTATCCAAGATGCCCGTACAGCTATCCGCTACTTTAAAGCCAATGCTGACAGATGGGGCATTGATACAACTAAAATTGTGCTTTGGGGTTCTGGTACAGGTGGCTATGTGGCATTAGGTGCTGCTGCTTTTGACAGCTATGGCAAAGTTATTACAACACTCTACCCTGCCAATAAATTCATTGATAGCCGTAACAGTCTTCCAATGGTGATTGAGCAGGCACCTGGTTGGGGCTATGTTCATGGCGATGTAGAAGCTAAATTCGTGGGTCGTGTACCTCCTGGAGGCTCAGGTACACCACCACAAGGCGATACTCTCTGTGCACCTAACCATGTTGCGAACACATCAACTTTCCAGATGTGTGTAAACTTGGGTGGCGCAATAGGTGATTTGAATTGGATGGATGCTAAAACGCCACCCATTCTGTCATTCCAAACTCCTTACGATTTGAACGCACCTTATACAGATGCAACATTGCGCGTACCTATCAGCCCTACGACTTCATTACCTGTTGTGCGTGTACAAGGAGCTAATCTTATTCAACGCAAAGCAGATACGTTGAAAATCAACGATAAAATGAAGAATATTAAAGCGGCTTACGACCCATTCAAAGCTACTTTCGCTGCGCGTATTCAGAATGGTCCCGTAACAGGCTTATTCCCAATGTTGGGTGATACAATTACAGATTCTTCTCCTTGGGATTTTGTGGGTCCAACGGATCCCTTTGCTTCTTCTATCTTAGCAGGTGCGCCACGGACAACCCGCGTTAGAGCTTTGAGATATTTGGATACAATCATTCGAGTATTTACACCCAGAGCTTGTGCTGTCTTAAACCTGCCTTGTGCAAGCCTTGTTTCAACTGAAGATGTTTTAAATGCTTCATCTACTAAATTGTCAATTTCACCCAATCCTTCTTCATCTTTCATAACTTTTGAAAGCGAAGCCTATAACCCAATCCAAGCGATTGAGTTATTTGATTTGAGTGGTCGCTCTGTCCGTGTTGTCCGCAACATCAACAACGCACAATATCAATTGGATAGAGGCAATTTAACATCGGGTATGTACATTGCTAAAATCAAATTTGAAGGCGGTATTTTGAGTAAAAAAATCGTTTTTGAAAAACAATAGTTTAATGATGAATGATAAATGATGAATTTATTAAACTCATCTTTCATCTTTATACAAGAGACTGTCGCTTAAGGTGACAGTCTCTTTTTTTTTGTCATTCAGTAAGAATCTCTTTTTGTCATTCAGTAAGAATCTCTTTTTGTCATTCAGTAAGAATCTCTTTTCTGTATGTTATCCTAAAATATGACAAAAAATGACAAAAAAGAGATTCTTACTGAATGACAAAAAGAGATTCCTACTGAATGACAAAAAACTATGTGCCTAATAATTTTTTATACAACTTCATCCACTGCGCCCCAATCTCTTTTTCATGAAATTTTTCAACAAATTTACCCCCCCTCAGTATGTGAGCCTCTCGTAAAGCATTGTCTGTCAATATTTTATCAATAGCCGCCGCAATACTCTCCGGACTATGCGGATTGATAAAAAGCGTATCCGCACCCGCCGACTCCGCAAAACACGACCCTTCACTCACTATCACAGGGCAACCACTCCACATAGCTTCAATAATCGGAATACCAAAACCTTCAAAAAACGAAGGCAATACAAACGCTTTTGCTTTTTTATAAAAATAAGGAAAATCGCTAAAATCAGGTTGCGTTAAAAAATGAACCCGTTGTGTTAAATGATTGTCATGCACATACTTTTTAACCTTTTCAAAATAAGCACCCCCATTGCCCACAGCTACAAGGTGTATATCGTCTTGATTATCAATTAGTTGCATCGCTTTCACCAAACTTAAAAGGTTTTTTCTTTCATTGATAGTGCCCACATAAAGGATATAATTTTTAGGTAAATTGTATTTTTTATCTAAAAAAGCCTCGTCATACGGGACTGTCCCGAGACTATCGGGAGGGGGGGTAAGATAAAACTGTGGATGGCAAGATTGATAAATCACCTGTATTTTACCCGCATCAATTTTATAAAAATCTATAATATCTTGCTTGGTTTGCTCACTTATTGCTACCACCACATCCGCTTTTTCACACGCCCTTTTAAATTTCAAAGTATAAATTTTTCTATCCAAAAACGGGTAATATTCGGGATAACGTTCATGAATCAAATCGTGAATCGTCACCACTGTTTTCACTTTTTTAGGTAAAACCAAAGGCAACTCATGCGATAAGCCGTGAAAAATATCAATCCTTGCTTTTTCAATATCGTTTTTGATGAAAAAAGAACGCCATAAAGGGTGAAAATGTCGTAAATACTGAGGGGGGGTATGAATTGAAATAGAAGACTGTTTTTCAATAAAATCTAACCGCTCATCATTAGACAGCTTTGGGGTAAAAAGATGGTATTCGTTTTCTGGATAGTAGCGGACAAGCGTCTCAATCAGCGTTCGGCTGTAATTGCCCAAGCCTGTGAAATTATTAAAAGCGCGTTTAGCATCAAAACCAATTTTCAGAGCCACGAATTGACGAATTAAACGAATTTTACAAATTTGGATTTCGACATTTAGAGGCGTAAAATTAGTTTAATTTGTCAAT
>JAYUQN010000974.1:0-2632 GCA_043756725.1 Saprospiraceae bacterium | reverse complement strand
TTGTTCCACATCAAAGGTCTCGTCACCGATATGCACATTGACGATAGCGATTATTTTTTGTAAAAAAACCGCTTCTTTCGGGTTTTCTGCCGCCAATAATGCCACACGATTCTCTTGTTTTCTGAAATGATTGCTCAATCGCTCACGTACCGATGCATAATAACCGCGCACATTGTCGGGCGGATGCACAACCGTCGGTGATACGGAGGGGGTGGCTTCTACGGGTTTTTCCAAATGCCAGTGCAGTTCATACGCCGTACTGCGCTCCCTATCGGCATGAACGATGACAGGGTTGCGGGTATTCGCCGTAATTTCTTTAATCAGCGACAAATTCACGCCCGTGTTTTCAATCATCAATTTCAGATAAAAGGCATCGCCTTCGTGTATCAACGTTGCGGTTAATTTGACACGTTGGTTTTGAGGCGTAAATGTTACAATACGACAAAGCAATTGTGCCAAATCCGTAATCATCGTTTCGGGATGATAGCTTAATAGCAAAGAGTCTTTGTCGCTTTTAAAAGTCAAAGCCACCGAATGTGCCTGTGCAAACGGCTGTAAAGACGCGACGATGTGTTTTAGAAAAAAGAGGACATCTGCCTCGACAGGGTAATTTAGCATCTGGTTTTTTTACAAAAATACAAACTTTATTTTTTCGTTGTCCCAATCAAGAGCAGTTTTGTCATTCAGAAGGAATCTCTTTTGTTTTTATACATAAAAGAGATTCCTACTGAATGACAAAAAAAAACTGAATGACAAACTACTTACGGCTTGTACTGATGCGAAGACAAACCCGCAATTTTCCAAACGCCATTCACTTTTTGCATATTACGGAATTCATGCGACAGATAAAGCGTTTTGCCTTCTTTATCCATCGTGGTTTGGTCATACGTTACAGAAGCGGAGTTGCCACCAGTATTGATTTTTATATTGTAGTTGGTGTTTGAAAAGGTATTATTGTCAGGTTTCAAATCCGTATAAAATTGACGGAGTTGGTCGCCACTATTGGCAAAAAGTGTTTGCCCTGCTGTCGTTGTAGCAGCAGCACGTGTTTGTGGTGTAAAAAGCCAAGCGGCACGTACCCCCTCAGTATTGCCGTCGTGATAGGCTTTGGTTTCGGCTTCTGTGGCAGTTTTTATAGCGGCTTCTTGTTCTGCCTTACTTGGATTATTGTAAATATGATGCGCTGTTAACCACAACCATTTGTCCTTTTTATACTCAAAAGTATAGATAAAATGAACACTATATTTTGAAATATCATTAGATGTTGTGGACTGAATAAGGTGGTCATTGATGCCCCTCACGATAGCAACATTGCCAATTTGTTTGATTTTTAAATCGTGCGTATTCCATTCGACGACTTTAAGTTTCGCGTCTTTCATAAATTGATAGTTTACAACTGCCCCATCAGCAGTTGTAAAGCTATATTCGGGCGATACTTCTTCTGATACAAATTTGGTAAAATCTTGTACGATACGTTTGTTCATATCTAAGAGTGTCTGTTCTGTAAAAGACGTTTGTATATGCGTGTGTTGCCACTGCATCCACATCCATTTTCCATTTATGTACGCATAAGTATAGGTAAAACGCACTGTAAAGTGAGTAGTCGTGTTGGCTTTTACATTCAAAACATCGTGGATATTGATACCTGTTGCAACAGCCATATTACCAAAATGACTGATTTTTATATCCGACAAAGACCATTTAGTTATTTGTAGTGCTGGTAATAAGCCTATCATAGACTTATGGTCGGTTACTTGCCCCTCAGCGAGCGTAATCCTTATATCAGAAGAGGCTTCTTCTTGCATATACTTACGAAAGTCAGCTAATATACGGGTGGACATATCTTGTAGTGTCTTTTCGGTAAAAGGCATCGGCGGCATATCCGTGAGATGCACCGCCGCCAACTGCCATTTGCCTTTTTGCAGCGTGAAGGTGTAAGTAAAACGGCTCGTCCAGTCGCGTGGGCTACCGTCTTGTTTAGTCGTATAAGCGTGATTCAAAATACCTGTGGCGATGCCTGTGTTGCCCAATTGCCGCGTTTTGAGTTCGGTCGTTGTGCGGCTAACGGGGTTGAAGATTTCATAAATTTTCAAGACACTCTCTCTGTCAACCAAGCGTCCATCGCCATAAATAAACGTGAAATCAGAAGCGACTTCATTTTTGAGGTATTGAACAGGGTCTTTTTGGTAGGCTTTTTCAAAGTTGTTGAAAAAATTGTCATCAAACTTTTGCGAGTAAGTGAGTAGGCTAAAAGCCGAGAAGAAGAGGGTAAACAAGATGTTTTTCATTTGAAATGATTTTAAAAAATGAAGAAATAGGTTTGAAAATAGAACCCTCAGTATTTTAGGCATTTTTTAATTGCAGTCAAATACTTTAATTTATCTAATATTGGAAAGGATTGATAAAGGCAGAATAAAGCCTGTCCTATTCGTCTGTGAATAAGTAAAAAAGGCAGCTACTTACCTTAAAAGAGTGGACAGTTTATAATTATGTTTCAAGGAAGTGTTGAAAAAGAAATATAATACATTCGAGGTTAAAGAATAAAAATGTCTCATTGAAGTATTTTTTTAGAGGTAACTGAACAACAAATATATAAAATATTTTTCAAAAAAGATTTTTTTTAGTCTAAAAT
>JAYUQN010000973.1:0-2636 GCA_043756725.1 Saprospiraceae bacterium | reverse complement strand
TAGAGACGTTGCAATGCAACGTCTCTACTGAAAAACAACAAAAAAGCCTTGTAAATCAATGATTTACAAGGCTTTAAATGTATGTGATCTGGCTGGGATTCGAACCCAGGACCCTTTGATTAAAAGTCAAATGCTCTACCGGCTGAGCTACCAAATCTCCTGAATTTTGCCCTTCGGCTAATTGCGCTGCAAAGATATACCTATTATTTGGTTATGCAAATCATTGTCCAATTTTTTTGAAAAAAAATAAAAAATATTGTTTTTCAACTTTTTATGCTTTACTTTTATCGTTAATATCTTTCTGAAACGAAGACTTTTGATTTTCTTTATTTGTTATTCTTTCGTTCCTCAGCATGATAAATAAAGGAAATCAAAAAGTCAACTATAACTCGTTTAAAAACAATACCATTAATGATGAAAAAAGCAAGCATTCTTTTTCTTACGTTGCTGTTTCTATTTTTTAATTTGAGCACTAAAGCCCAACCACAATCGCCAGCGATGCAATTTTGGGATTGGGTCATGATTCCTTACAACACATCTTTCGATATGTCTTACAATTTGTCGATTGATATGATTCACAGCAGCCCTGCCAATCGCCAACAAATTCTCAATAGCATTGACCTATTGGATAAGACAACGCAAAATGCCTTGAAAGTCTATGCCGAATTGCCATCTGATTTGTTGCCTGAATACGAAAAATTGAGAAAAAATGCCGCTTTAGCCATCAAAACCATGCGGGTTTTGCTTGATTTTGATAATATGAAAGCCCAAGAATTATCCATAAATTCCAACCTAACATCCCGAGAAGTGCTCCAACGCATCAAACAAGGCGAACAGATGAGCGATAGGTTGGATTCGATTCAAAAGTCTTTTTATAAGGATATATTGGCGTATGCGCAATCAAATAAAATTAAAATTATGGAAGGCGATACGGCAGATGCTAACGAAAAAAAGAATGTTGCAAGCATTTTAGGTTTTTCAACAGGCCTGTATAAAACCTATCTCGAATCGAAAATACCCTTTGAAGATTTTTTAAACTTTTTGAAATTAGAGGACACAACGGCTTTGTACAATGCCCGTAAGGAGCTAAATGTTGTTATTCAAAATAAAATCAAACTGTTGGATGGAAAAAGGGTAGAAAAATCGAAAGATGCCTTGTTTATGGAAGTCGAACAGTTTTTAAAAACCATGAAAACTTTTTCTGAAAAACCGAGTGCAGATTTAATTAAATTATTGACAACGCCAACAGACAACCATACAAAAGAAATTGTGGACGACTACAACGCCGTTATCAAAGATTTAAAAGCTGTCTTTCTGCCCAGTGTGAATGGTTTTAATCAAAAATACAATGAATACAAGCAGAAAAATATCAAACCTCGAAAACCTAAATATGAAGCTGTGCCAAGCGATTAAGAGACTGAATGAATTCGTGCGTAGGTTTAGTAAACGGAAAATTATTTTTTTTTCAAAAAAAAATAATTTTCCGTTTACTAAACCTTTGTCGAGAAGCATTGTAAAATATTGATTATGAATAGCTTAACTTCATCATTCATCAAAATCAAACTCCAACTGAATCCCGTCGGTTGCTTGTTCATTGCTGAGATTGGAAACGCCGACGCCCAATAAACGTACTTTTTGGATAGCCTCTTTATGCGCATCGAGCAACTCGAAGACCCCCCTCAGTAATTCATCAAAATCGCGGAGTTCGTAGAGATAGGTTTTTGAGCGGGTGAGGGTTTGAAAATCGGGGGTTTTGGCTTTCAGTATCAAAGTTCTACCAAAATTGTTTTTCAGTTTCATGAAATCAAAAACCTTTTTGGCGATAGGAATGAGTTCTTCTTTCATGGCATCGTGGTCGGTAATATCATCGTAAAACGTTTCTTCTGCGCTGATGCTTTTGCGGACACGGTGGGGATTGACGGGGCTTTGGTCTTCGCCACGACAGATTTTGAAATAATGACGCCCCACTTTTCCGAAACGGCGCACGAGGTCAAGCTCCGTCCATTGACACAGGTCTGCGCCATTTTTTATGCCCATTTTACGCATTTTATCAGCCGTTACTTTGCCGATGCCGTGAAATTTTTCAATCGGCAACCTATCCAAAAAAGCCTGTGCTTGTTCGGGTTTTATGACCGTCAAGCCATTGGGTTTGTTGAAATCTGACGCTGTTTTAGCGATAAACTTGGTGAAAGATACGCCCGCCGAAGCCGTTAATTGCGTCTGTTGAAATATTTTTTCACGGATTTCTTGCGCTATTTGCGTAGCCGAAGCGATGCCTTTTTTATTTTCAGTGACATCTAAATAAGCTTCATCCAAACTGAGCGGTTCCACAAGGTCGGTATATTCCGTAAAAATAGCCCGTATTTGAAGCGAGACTTTTTTATACTCCTCATAATTTCCTTTCACAAATATCAGAACAGGACAAAGCCGTGCTGCCACTGCCCCGGGCATAGCTGAATGCACCCCATATTTACGGGCTTCATAACTCGCCGCTGCCACCACGCCCCGTTTGCCACCCCCGCCCACAGCAATGGCTTTCCCCCGTAGTTCGGGATGGTCACGCTGCTCGACGCTGGCGAAAAAAGCGTCCATGTCTATATGAATGATTTTTCTGAAACTCATTGTGTGATAAAAAT
>JAYUQN010000972.1:0-2642 GCA_043756725.1 Saprospiraceae bacterium | reverse complement strand
TCCGCTGTTTGTCCTTCTTCTACAAATACTTATACAGCCGTGGCAGGAGATACTTATCAGTGGTCAATAACAGGCAGTGGCACGATTAATGGGTCGGCAACTGGGCAATCTGTCTTGGTTGATGCGGGAGCATCTGGCACATATACCCTCACATTGGCAATCACACGCAGCACTTGCGCGCTCAATTGCAACCAAACTGTAACCCTAAATCCGAGCATGACAACGCCAAGTGTGGCTGAGCCTGTGAATAACCCTTGTCCTTCCACAACAGTGGATTTAACAGCTCTTTCAGCCGCTTTGACCCCCTCAGTATCGGGCGGTATTTTTGAATGGCATGCCAGCAATTCATCGGGTTCCCCTTTAGTGAGTGATGCTACGGCAGTGGGTGCAGGAACCTATTATTTATTTGAAAAAAGTCCCGCAAATTGTTATTCAATCGGGGCTGCTGTAACGGTTAATATCGTCACGTGCTGTCCAAGCCCACAGTGTATTCCGTTGCAGATAATTAAAGTTAATTAACTGTAGCAACTGTAGCGGCGACTAAAGTCCAATGCCATTAAGCTAAGGAATGTTAACCGAGGTTTACGTAGAGACGTTGCAGTGCAACGTCTCTACGTAAACCTCGGGTATAAATCCTTAGCTTAATGGCATTGGGCTAAAGTCGCCGCTACAGGCGGGTCAAAAAAGCATGAAATTCTGTGCATTTTTGATGGTGAAACATTTGTTTAATTACAAATTAAATTATTTTATCTATATAAAATACCAAAATAATGTTAATTGGTAAGGATTTTGCAAACCACATAAAAGCAAAATAAAACGTAACATGATAATTAAATAGAATAAAATTTAATTAAAATGCTCACGGATTATATCCCTACTATGTAGGTAAAATGATAAATCACAATGAAATTTACTAAGAAAGCTATGCTACGTATGAAAAAAATAGTCATACTTATTTTATTATTAATAACCACTCTAAGGGGTTTCGCTCAAACACCCAGTTTAGAGTTTTCATCAGCCTCGGGACCCGTAGGTAGCGGACCTGTTACATCTGACCAACTTATTACTTTCAGACAGAATACGGACAATCCAACGGCTAATGCTGTTGCTGCTTTTACGACACCGACAATCACAGCGACTTTTGCACTACTCAATCAGCGATTTACGATGATACCTACGCCTTCTGTGGGTTTAAGCTTTGGTGCGACTATCAACGGCAGTGGAGCCAATGCAGCAAGCAATGCTTTATTTCCACTTATGAGTAGTATTTCAAGCCCAACAGATAACATGTTTACATCTTTGCGAACCATCACAGCAGCTACAGGTATTACAGCAGCCAGCAATAATGCGGTTTCAATTTTCACCTCTACGCGCCCCTTATTTGATGGTGACTCTCTGCGAAATGGTCGGTACCATTATGGTGATTTGAGAATTACTTTTAGTACGCCTGTTAACAATCCTGTTATACATGTGGTGGGCTTAGGCGGTGCAGTCGGTACTACCCCCCCTTTAGGTTTAACAACAGAATTAGAACTGATAACGCCTAATACAAGTATTTCTAAATTATCTGGCAATTCGAATCTCTCGCTTTCAGGTTTGCAAATCTTAAATTCAGCCGCTAATCCAACGGCTTCCTCGCTCGGTGGAGCGGCTACAGGCTCAATTTTAGTAACAGGTGATAATCTCATAACCTTGACGTTCAAAGTATATATGGAAGGTGATGGCGTAGGAAGCACTTGGAATTCAACGACGACACAACATTCTGGCGATTTATGGCTCATGGGGGTCTCTTTAGAAACTCCTATAACCGTTGCGGGCAATGTATATGATGATACAGATGGTACGACTAATATAAACGGCACAGGTACAGGCACACCGGGTGGCACTCAATTGTATGCAACTTTGGTAGATGGTTTAGGTAATACGGTGCAAAGCATGGCTGTTGCTGCTGGTGGAGCCTATTCTTTTACGGGTACTTTTGCGGGAAACTATACAATGCAAATTAGCACAACGCTCGGCACACAAGGCACAACGGCTCCGGCTGTTGCAATACCCTCTGGTTGGGGTTATATAGGCGAAGACTGTTGTGATAATGTAGGTAATGATGGCACAGCTAATGGTATTGTGGCTATAAATGTGGGAACAAGCAACCTTTCAAATATCAATTTTGGAATAAAAAGCTGCCCGACGCCCCAATGTATTCCGCTTCTCATTCAAAAACTTTAGTAGCCTTTTATATAAAAAAACCTTTGTCTTGCCTTCGGTAAGATGGGTGATAAATTTTTTTAAACCCTATTTGAAATACTGAAATACTCAATATACAATTAGCTCATTTACACCATTTAAAAAAATTTAATACAAATGAAAATCAGTAAGATTTTATCTCTCTTAGTCTTCTTAATAAGCATAAGCTTTATCTTAAAAGCACAAACAACTCTGGGAACCATTACAACGGCTTCAGGCTCTTGTAATTTCTCAACAACCAACGTCTGTGGTGGCGATATTATAGAATTACAACCTACTGATTTGGTCGGTTTCACAAATTTCAAATGGTACTTCGGCAGCGTTGCACCCGCCAATGAAATTACAGGCGTCAGTGTTCCTTTTCACGTCACTGCTAAAACAGGCGCTACTATTAGAGT
>JAYUQN010000971.1:0-7009 GCA_043756725.1 Saprospiraceae bacterium | reverse complement strand
CGTTTAATAATGCTATAAACTCTTTGAAATTGGAGTCCAGTACCATATTTCCATGTATTATATTCTTGCCTTATTTTTTCTAAAGCCATTAATCGTTTTACATAAGATTGAGATTGCCAATAAACAAAATCATTTGGCTGTTCGTCTCGTTTAACGATTCTTATTTGAGTTTTGTCAAATTTAAAATCTATATTCATGCCTTTTTTTAGCAAAGATAATGAAAAAACATTTAAAAACAAATGCTCTGCTACATTCAAAAGCTCTTTCTTTTCGATGAAATAGCTTTTATACTGAGGGGGTAACTTCGAGTGGTGAAAGTGATTGAAAAAGGGTTGAAAAAAACGCCCGAAATTGCCAGATTATCAAACGATTCGATTATAATTCAATCTAAAACTTATCAATATGGAAAACTCAAATCTTATCCCTTTCGAGGGTAAAGAAATTAGAAAAGTATGGCATGAGGAACAATGGTATTTTTCCATTGTAGATGTCATGGAAGTTTTAACCGATAGTCCTCTACCCCGTCAATATTGGAACAAGGTTAAAAAAACACTCATAGAAGAAAGTGAGTCGTATCCGTTTTGGATACAACTGAAATTAATGTCTAAAGACGGTAAAGGTTATAAAACCGATTGCACCCATGCAGAGGGCGTTTTAAGGATAGCCATGTCTGTTCCTTCACCAAAGGCTGAGCCGTTAAAATTGTGGTTAGCACAAGTAGGAGTGGAACGCATACAGGAAACCGAAAATCCCGAATTAGGTTTTGAGCGAATGACCGCCATTTACAGAGCAAAAGGTTATACAGAAGATTGGATAGACAAACGGATAGAAAATATTAAGACCCGAAACAAGTTAACCGATGAATGGAAAAATAGAGACATTAAAGAGGGTAGTGAGTATTCATTATTGACAGCAATAATTGCAAAAGGTACTTTCGGATTGACACCAACGGAGCATAAAAATATCAAAGGGTTATCCAAAACGAGTCAAAATTTACGGGATCACATGACCCCTTTAGAGCTGATTTTTACCTCATTGGGCGAAGAATTAACAAGAGAAGAAGCTGTAAATGAGGATGCACAAGGGTTTGTTGAAAATAAAACCGCAGCCATAAAAGGCGGGAGCATGGCAGGGGAAGCCAGAAAGACTATTGAGACACAGAGAGGTAAAAAAGTTGTATCCGCTGAAAATTTTTTAAAACCTTTGAAAGGTGCTGAAACAAACAGCCTACCTGAAAGCTCAAGCGATTAAAATCAAATAATTAAAATATAGGGATTGCCCATTGAAAGAAGAGTTTCATGGGCAATCCGCTATATCCAAGCACATACCCGACCTTAATTGGCAGGCGTCACCTTTACCTTACCTTTAGCTGTAACAATGGGTTCTCTTTCAGAAAGCGGTTTCTTTGTAACCGTCTCAATGACGATAACCGTTACAACATTATCCTCCTTCCTCGTGTATTGTTTAATCTCCGCTGGATTGGTCACAATACTCATAAAAGAGACATCTTCGGATTTGATTTTTACATAATCGTAAACATTATCCGTTCGAACACCATCAATAAAGTAAATAGTTTTGGGTGCTTGTTTTACAATTGTTTCGGTAGGTTTTTTAACAGTCGTTTTATCATTTTGAGAAAAAACAGGGAGGGAAAGGGCAATGAGGGATGTCATTGCAGCGTACGTTAATTTATTCATGGTGTAAGTTTGATTAAAAAAAAAGACAGCACAAAGGTAGGGAAAGTTTACTGGTTTTGCTGTTGGAAAAGGCACTTTCAAAATCTTTTTTGGGATTGAAAAAACAGCAAAATTTTTACCCTTAATAGCTTATTCTATCCAATTCTCGCCTATTTTTGCTCTCTTAAAAAAAACATCTATGATACCACATCAACAAATTCTTGAGCGTTCCACAAATTGTGTAATTATTGCACTTTCAGAAACGGAAATAGGTAAGGTCATTTTGCCCAGCCCATATATTTGGGTAGAAAGCCATACAGGGAAACCCGTAGATTTTTTTAATGAAAAGCCTTCCATAAACAAAGAGATAACGGCTTTGAAATTTGCCAACACCCTCAACGACTTGATGCCTAAATTCATCAGAAAACAGACTTGGAAGGATGACGAGGAGGACAAGGAATACGATATGATGGTCATGGAACGCCTATATGTGTTGCCCATCCATCATTTCGATGTAGAAACAAGAACTTCAATGATGGAAACGTTCGAGGAAAAGATGAAAGAACTGCATGATGGGCTTTTTGTTCATGGTGATTTTATGCGACCTACAAATTATTATACCAGAGGTAATTTAGAGTGGATGTTTCAAAACATCGTTCAAACAAGTAGGGGTCTTAGGTTGATAGACGCTGGGTTTGGAACAATTTGTAAGAAGGCTAATATCAAAGAGTTTGTCTCAATTTTGATGCGAGAAAGAGATGAGATTGGGTATTTTAAGAAGTATTATCTTTCATAAAATAATCTTACCAACATTCAGTCTTTTTTCATTTAAGGCGTTATTAAAACCCTACATAAAATATTTGCTCACAGAGTTACACAGAGGTTTCACAGAGTTAGATACTTATACGCTTTTTTTTCATCTAACTCTGTGAAACCTCTGTATAACTCTGTGAGCAAATATTTTATGTAGGGTTTTAAATGAAAAACAGTAGTTTTAGCCCGCTTTTAATTTTTTTAAAACTAAAAATACCATTTCAAAGTGAAAGATATTAACAACATCCTTAAAAAAGCCGAGCAAGCCTTTAAAAAATACAGCCAAAAAAGCGGCAAACAAAGAGCTTTTTTCCTGCGCACCATTGCCGAAGAAATTGAAAACTTAGGCGATAACCTGCTTGAAACCGCCAATCGAGAAACAAATTTACCGCTCCCACGACTAACAGGCGAACGGGGGCGCACCATCGGGCAGTTGCGTCTCTATGCTGCCCAAATCGAAGAAGGCTCGTGGGTAGATGCCATTATTGACACCGCTATGCCCGACAGGCAGCCTTTGCCAAAGGTAGATTTGCGTAAAATGCTTGTGCCAATGGGGCCCGTTGTGGTGTTTGGGTCGAGCAATTTTCCTTTTGCTTATTCTACGGCAGGGAGTGATACGGCTTCGGCATTGGCGGCAGGTTGTCCTGTTATCGTGAAATGTCACCCTGCCCATCCCGAAACTTCTCGTATGGTAGCAGGTGCTATTTTAAAAGCGGCTGAAAAAACGGGTATGCCCGAAGGTGTTTTTGCCCACGTAGAAGGCGGTATTGAGGTGGGTACGTATTTGGTGAAACACCCTATTGTCAAGGCAGTTGGTTTTACAGGCTCCTTTTCGGGCGGCAAAGCCTTGTTTGATTTGGCTAACAAACGCAAAGTTCCCATTCCTGTTTTTGCTGAAATGGGCAGTATCAACCCCGTTTTTCTCTTTGAAAACGCTCTTTTACTGAGGGGGGGTAAAATAGCTGAAAATATGGCTGATTCTGTGACTTTAGGTGTCGGACAATTCTGTACCAAGCCAGGTTTAATTATTGGTATTGAAAGTGATGCCCTCAACAGTTTTACTAAAGAACTTCAAGTCAAGATGCAACCCAAACCCGCTACACCCATGTTGCATCAAGGCATCGCCAATAATTTCAGAAAAGGTTTACAAAACATTGAAAATCAAAATATTACAGAGTTTAATGTCTATAAAAATGACGCAAAAGACAACAGCGGTTTTCCCGTTGTGGGCGTAACAGATGGCGCAACTTTTCTAAAAAATAAAGCTTTGCATCAAGAGGTTTTTGGACCTTTCACCCTTGTTGTAAAATGCAAAAACAAGGCTGAAATGAAGCGGGTCGCTGAAAAACTTGAAGGACAATTAACCGCTTCCCTCATGGCTGAAACGGCAGATTTGAAAGGGAACAAGGATTTACTGCAAGTTATTTCAGAAAAATGCGGACGTTTCAACCTCAATAATGTGCCAACGGGTGTAGAAGTTACCTACGCTATGCAACACGGTGGTCCCTTTCCTTCAAGCACAGATAGCCGCTACGGTTCAGTCGGGCATAGCGCTATTTTCAGATGGGTGCGCCCTTTAACGTATCAAAATTTTGACGATGCTTTTTTACCTGATGAATTGAAAAATGGCAACCCCCTCAGTATTTTGAGACGGGTAAATGGAGAATTGACGAAAGATAAAAGCTAATTATTCTATATTCTGGTAACTTCAGAAAACTCCGAAATAAACATTATGACACTACGTGTCAGTAGGAAATGCTTGAAATCCGTGGTTATTATAAACATTTTGACTCTACGAGTCATTTATTTGCTCCCAATTTTCTATGACTCGTAGAGTCAAAATGTTTATAATAACCACAATTTTGAACTTTCCGCCTTGACACGTAGTGTCATAATGTTTATACTGACGTTTTCCGAAGTTACCAGTATATTGGTATCGAGAATATAATCCATTGGTTATTGACAGAGTAATTTAGTTAATTCATATGCGGGTGGCGTGTCTTTGAAAAGTTCCTGCAAAGGGTAAAAATCCTCATGCTGGAGCGCATATTTTTTACGTATTTCAGTCATATCCAATGGCACTGTTTTATCAGATAGGGTTGAAGATTCTTGAATATCTAAAATTTTAGCTAAATCATCTAATTTACGCCAATCCGTGCCTTTATAGTTTTGCTCTTTAATAAGTTGTTCAGCCGTCACATGTTCACGAAGCGGTTTTATGAACTGCCGTAAAGGATCATCATCTGGCAACGTTAGTAGCAACTCTTCGTTTTTTGTAAGCTGTGAAACTCGAGCTACGGGTTGTCGTTTCTTAATAATTTTTTCAATCTGAACAGATTTTAAGCTCTCCAAATAGTTGATAAATGTTGCCAAATACTGTTCTTCGATATTTAACTTTATTTCGTACATTGCTGAAAGGGTATTTGTTAATAAATAATATTCAACAAATTTAAGCCAATTTTTCAACTTTGCAAGAAGGTAAAAAAACGTTATGTCAAATAAAACAAAAATAGCGGTTATTGGCGCGGGCGCATTAGGCGGGTGGACTGCCTTGATGTTGCAACGGGCAGGATACAAAGTAACCCTCATTGACGCATGGGGCGCAGGCAACAGCCGCTCCAGTTCGGGTGATGAAACGCGGGTTATTCGCTCCGTGTATGTAGATAAAATTTATGCAGGAATGGCGCACCGAGCGGCTCAACTTTGGCGTGAAAATGAACGCAGTTTTGGGATGAAAATATTTCACCCCATCGGTGTTTTAAACTTGATAGGACAAGACGATTCAAGGTTAAAAGCCGCTTTAAAACACTTTGATGATTTGGGTTTTCCCTACCAAGAGGTTTCAAAACAAGAAGCGGCAAAACGCTACCCGTATTTCAATTTAGAAGACATTAATCAAGTGGTTTTAGAGAACAATGGGGGGTATTTATTGGCTCGCATGGGCTGTCATGTTGTAAAAGAACGCTTTGTAAAAGAAGGCGGTACATACAAATTAGCAGAGGTTTTTCCACCTAATCTGAAATCTGAAATCCAAAATCTGAAATCCAACACCCCCCTCTCCAAAGGAGTCCTTTCGGACAGTATTTTAGGTGAAAAATTAGGAGGAATCAAACTGTCAGACGGCTCAACGCTGAAAGCGGATAGCTATGTTTTTGCTTGTGGCCCGTGGTTGGGCAAATTATTCCCAGAAGAAATAGGCGATTTAATACGCCCTACCCGCCAAGAGATTTTTTATTTCAACACACCCAAAGGCAGCGATATTATGCAACGCACGCCCGTTTGGTGCGATTTCAGTAGTGTCTGGAAAGATGTGATGATGTACGGCATCCCTGCCCCCGATTCAGAGGCAGGTGGCAGAGGTTTCAAAATAGCCGAAGACGTTTTAGGTGAAACAATGGATATGGACACCGCAGAACGCCAACCTACAGCCCGTTGGCTCGACAAAGCCCGTGAATTTATGCACCACCGCTTCCCAATACTGAGGGGTATGCCTTTGGTAGAATCTCGTGTTTGCCAATATGAAAACACGCCCGATGCCCATTTCATCATAGACAAATTGCCGACTGCCAATAATGTTTGGGTCATGGGTGGTGGCTCGGGTCATGCGTATAAAATGGGTGCGGCTGTTGGTGAAATGATGGTGAAATTGGTGGGGGATGGGATGGCTGTTAATCCTGTTTTCGGGTTTGAAAGGTTTAAAAATTTGAGAGAAAAGGTTGAAAGGAGATAAAAAAACTGGAGAATTGATTGACTGTAAGTGCTTTTTCAATGCTGCAACTACTGGTTGCAGAATTGAAAAATTTATTAATTCTGCCACCAATAGTGGCAGAATTAGATTGAATAATATGTGTAAAAGAGGTAAAATACTGAGGGGGGTATAAAACCTTTGTAAATCATTCTATTTTTTTATAGATTTGTAAAAAAAAACAGTGAAATGATAGATTTTAGGATAAAAAAACTTTCATTAGAAGGTTTTAGAAGTTTCAAAAAGAGTGAATTGGTATTTCCAGAGTCCAATGTTTTGTTATTGATTGGTAACAATGGCAAGGGGAAGTCTTCTATTTTGGATGCTATTGGGATTTTGTTGAGTGATTTTGTAAAAAATATAGTAGATGAAAAAGGAAAGAATTATTTAACTATTCAAAAAACAGATGTAAATAACGATATACAAAAAACTGTCATAGAAGGTGAGTTTAAAGGTAATAAGCAGGAATTTACGATAAAACTGTCAAACCAGATAGCTTTTTTAAAAGATGAAAAATCTAAACAAGCACAAAAAAATTATTCTGACTTTATCCTAAATATCAAAAATAACACGGTTTTTCCATCTTTTCCTATTTTAGTTTATTATAAGTCAAATCGTTTTGTAAAAACTGCTAAAGAGTTTAATATCGCAGCTTTATTATCAAGTAAAACGACAGCTAATTCATTATATGATAATACTTTCACAAGTCTTGATATGACTTTTGAAGACTTTCAAATATGGTTTCGATTAGAAGAAGATATTGAAAATGACCAAA
>JAYUQN010000970.1:0-2648 GCA_043756725.1 Saprospiraceae bacterium | reverse complement strand
AAGATAAAACGTACTTGAAATATGCTTTAGAATACCTTGAAGGCGCATTAAAATTGGTTGGCGAAGCGGTTGAATCTGCTTCGGAGAAAGATAAACCCTATCTCACATTGCATTATCAACAACTTTTGGCTGGCATAGGGACAACGCATCGGGGGCTTAGGAACTATAAAGAAGCAGAAAAATACTTAAAACAGGCAATTGATTATAAAGTGTTAGACTCTCCAGCAACGGGTAAGTTAAAATTGACAGGCGGTTACGGTTTTGGGTATGAAAACGATCCTGTTGAATATACTTTGCCAAATTTTATTGCCAAATTGACTAAGGATGAATTTCATTACCGTGTAGATCCCAATACAGAAATGATGACACTCAATATAGACCAAAACAAACAAGATGAAGCCTTGTATTGGTATGAAAAAGCCTTACAACAATCCGTAGTAGAACATGGCAATGATACGATGGGACTGCCATTCACTAAGTTGAGTTTGAAACGATATAAAAATATAGATTTCAAAAAATTTATGGCAATGCGGGAAAAATATTTCCCCAATGCAGAAAAAGTGGACTGATTTCTATTTTTTTGGTAATTTTAAGGCTACAATACTGAGGGGGTATGAGGCTGTCTCATTCTTGTGAGGCAGCCTTATATGTTTTCAATTCGAGACTTATATATTTAAAATAACAATCCAAGTAAAAAGTGATAAAAACAATATTATTTCATAGGTATTTAAAAGCTGTAACCCTCCTAATTATATACTTCGTGATAAGTATATCTTTTCTCACTGCCCAAACGCCAGATACAGCTAAAAAAAGAACAAGCCCTAATGCCGCTTTGATAGAAGAAGATACCGCCAATTTTTTAGATAAATTTATGATAGCGGAATTAGAAAAAGTACAATATTCACGCTATTCTGATAGTTTAAAAAAACAAACTTTGGAGGAATTGGTCAAAAATCAAAAGCTGCAAAATATTAGCCTTGAACAAAAACTGCAAAATCAACAACTCAAAGCCGAATCCGACAAAAAACAAGCCGATGCTGACCTTGCTAAAGTAGAGGCAACCCGTGTGAAAGCAGAAGCAGAAAGGCAGCAGGAACTGCAAAATCAAAAAATTATACAATTGCAAAACAACGAGTTGCAGCAACGATTGACACTTGAAAGTAGAACACGTAATTTTCTTTATATTGGCTTAGCTTTCTTGGGCTTGTTTGGGCTTTCGCTTCTACGGTCAAACAGGCAACTAAAAAATCGGAATAAGGCAATTCAGAAACTTTCTGAGGATAATCTGCATAAAGAGCAGGAAAAACAACAAATACTCGCCACGCAAAATGATACCCTCGAACTGCAAGTGCATGAACGAACGAATGACCTCGAAATATCATTAAAAGAACTCAAAGAAACCCAAACCCAATTGATTCAACGTGAAAAAATGGCTTCTCTCGGTGAGCTCACCGCAGGTATCGCTCATGAGATACAAAATCCGTTGAATTTTGTCAATAACTTCTCGGAATTAAGCGTGGATTTAGCAAAGGAACTGAATGAAGAAATAGGCAAACTGGAAATACCCGAAAAAGATAAAGCGTATGTAGGTGAAATATTAGCTGATTTGAGTAGTAACCAAGAGAAGATCAACCATCACGGCAAGCGAGCCAGCAATATTGTGAAAGGGATGCTCGAGCACTCCCGCACCAGCACAGGTGTAAAAGAATTAATGGATATTAACAGACTCGTTGATGAATCTATCCGCCTAACCTATCATGGGCTAAGAGCCAAAGACAAAGGCTTTAATGCCGATTTTACTATGGATTTGGCAGACAATTTGGATAAAATTAAAGTTGTTTCACAGGATTTAGGGCGTGTTTTTATCAATCTTTTCAACAATGCTTTTTATGCGGTTCATCAAAAAAAGATGCAAAATACTGTCCGAATGGACTCCTTTGGAGAGGGAGGGTATCAACCATTGGTTTCAGTTTCAACCCATAAAACCGATAAAGGCATTGAAATAAGAGTAACAGACAACGGCAATGGTATTCCCGAAAATATCAAGCAGAAGGTTTTTCAACCGTTTTTTACAACCAAACCAACAGGCGAAGGTACAGGTTTGGGTTTGTCCTTGAGTTATGATATTGTCGTAAAAGGGCATTCAGGGGCATTAGAAATTGAAACAAAAGAAGGAGAATTTACCACATTTATCATCAAATTACCTTAACTTTGCGAAAACTAAAAGACTTATGAAAATATTAGTAGTAGATGATGAGCAAGACATCACAACCTTATTCCAACAGCGGTTTCGCCGTGAAATACGCGAAGGTCTGTTCGACTTTTCATTCAAATATTCGGGAGAAGATGCTTTAACTTTTTTAAAAGATCACGACCACGAAGCCATATTAATTCTTTCAGACATCAATATGCCCGGCATGAGTGGCTTAGAATTGTTGCGCCGCATAAGGCTCAATGCCCCTGCCCCACCCCCAACAATTATGATGATAACGGCTTATGGCGATAAAGAAAATTATGAACACGCCATGCGCCTGGGTGCAGACGATTTCTTAAACAAACCTTTAGATTTTAATTCCCTTAAAGAAAAATTATTAACGCTGCTATGAAGTCTAAAATCATGATTGTGGATGATGAAAACGACTTTGAAC
>JAYUQN010000969.1:0-2648 GCA_043756725.1 Saprospiraceae bacterium | reverse complement strand
TTTCATTTTTTCAGTCTCTATCAAAATAAACTTGTCTGTGCCCCATTTAGGGCTATTTTGTTATGTTTTAACCAATAGATACACAATTATAAACGTTTTCAAAACCTGCTCAAACGAGAAGATATGAATAAGAACCTCCTCGAACGTGTAAATAATTTCACCGAACCCGACCGCATCCGTGCCCTCGGCGTTTATCCCTATTTCAGAGTCATCGAATCTGAGCAAGATACTGTTGTCATTATCAATGGTAAACCCGTTTTGATGTTCGGCTCCAATTCCTATTTGGGCTTAACCAATCATCCTAAAATAAAGGAAGCGGCGATAAGAGCAACCGCTAAATATGGTACAGGCTGTGCAGGATCTCGCTTTCTAAATGGCACTTTGAGCATCCATATTGAGTTGGAAGAAGCTTTGGCAAACTACTTGAAGCAAGAAGCAGTCATATTATATAGTACGGGTTTTCAAGCGAATTTAGGCGCATTAGCCCCGCTTGTCAGCCGCCATGACATCATTTTGATTGACGAACGTGTTCATGCCTCTATCATTGATGCTACCCGCTTGACCTTCGGCAAGGTTATCAAGTTTCGTCACAATGATATGGACGACCTTGAAAAAATTTGCGCACGTCAGCCTGAAAATGTGATGAAGTTTTTTGTTGTGGATGGCATTTTTAGCATGGAAGGCGATATTACAAAGCTGCCTGATATTGTCCGTATTTCACAAAAATACAATGGTGTTGTCATTGTGGATGATGCGCATTCTGTGGGTGTGATTGGCGAATTGGGTATTGGCACAGGTTCGCATTTTGGCTTGCACGATAAAGTAGATATTCAAGTCGGTACTTTTTCAAAATCTTTAGCGTCTTTGGGCGGTTTTATAGGCTCAAGTCATGACATTATTGACTACCTAAAACATACATCTCGCTCCCTTATTTTCAGTGCGAGTATGACACCGGGTTCAGCCGCCGCTGTCTTAGCCGCTATTGATATTATTAAAGCTGAACCAGAGCGCATTGACCATTTGTGGGATAATACAAATTACGCCATGCAACGTTTCCGTGAATTTGGCTTTGAAACAGGGCATACTGAATCGCCAATTATTCCCGTTTATATTCGGGATAATAATAAAACTTTCGCTTTCTCTAAACTGTGTTTTGAAGCGGGTGTTTTTATAAACCCTGTTGTTTCACCGGCTGTGCCGAGTGAAGAGTCGCTTATCCGTTTTTCACTGATGGCAACCCATACGTTTGCGCAAATAGATAGGGCTATCGAAATTATGTACGACAATGCGCTCACTTTGGGCATTTTGGCAAGCGAAGGCGAGCCTGTTTTGGCTATAAAATGACCCCCCTCAGTATTTTAGACGGTTGGCAGTTTTTTTTAAACACAAAGGAACAAAGAAATACAAAGTTAGATGTTGACAGCCCCCGACCCCAGAGGGGAGATATGATGCTAACTCCCCTCGGGGGTCGGGGGCTGTCAACATCTAACTTTGTTCTTCTTTGTGTCTTTGTGTTTAAAAAACTACACTCAATCTTAACCCAGATTCTACTATTCATTTTTCACTTCTCTTTAAGTAGCTCTCTACAAATCCACAATGATTGACATTTTGCACATTGATAAAGCCAACAAAAAACAGCTTGCCCTTTTTATAGATTTTCCCCATGACCTTTATGAGGGCGATCCAAATTATGTCCCCATGCTTTTTATGGAACAAGAGGCTCTCCTAAATCCCAACAAATCACCTTTCTTTCTCCACTCTACCGCAGAATATTTTATTGCTAAAAAAGAGGGTAAAATTGTGGGGCGCATTGCGGCTATTCGCAACAACAACCATATCGAATTTACGGGTAAAAAAGAAGGGTTTTTCGGCTTTTTTGATGTGATAAACGATTTCACCGTTGCTAAATCCTTGCTCAATACGGCAGCAGATTGGTTAAAAACGCAAGGCTTAACAAAGGCTTTAGGTCCCGCTAATTTTTCAACCAACGAAACGGTCGGCGTTTTGATTGAAAATTTTAATGAACCGCCGTTCATTATGATGACTTATAATGCCCCTTATTACGATACTTTGTTAAAGCAGTATGGGTTTCAAAAATACAATGACTTGCTTTGTTGGGAGCTTTCTACCAGTGAAATGCCTGAAAAAGTCTTAGCCTTTGCCGATAATCTTGAAAAACGTTTAAATGAGCGAGGTATCACGATTCGGAAAATCAATATGAAAAAATTTCAAGTAGAATTAGATGGTTTTTTACCGATATACAATGCCTCTTGGGCTGAAAATACAGGGTTTGTACCCATGACCGATGCTGAAATCAGACAAATTGCCAAAGACTTGAAACCCGCTGTTGACCCTGATTTCATCTATTTTGCTGAAAAAGAAGGGAAAGTTATTGGCGTTTCACTCGCTGTTCCCAACGTCAATGAAGCGCAAATTAAGTTGAAACGAGGTCGTTTATTGCCCTTCGGTTTCATCAAACTTTTAATGGGTTTGAGAAAAATAAAAAGTGTGCGTATCTTAGCTTTAGGAACGGTGAAAGAATATCGCCGCTTGGGTATTGATGTCATTTTTTACGTTCGCAATATCCGCGCCGCCCAACGAAAAGGCATTGTCAGAGGAGAAGCATCTTGGGTTTTAGAAAATAATGA
>JAYUQN010000968.1:0-7013 GCA_043756725.1 Saprospiraceae bacterium | reverse complement strand
TTTCGTGTGCAATTGTAGAGACGTTGCAGTGCAACGTCTCTACGTGGTTCATTTTAACAAGGTTATTGTAAAAAAATGCCCACTTGCCCACAAAAAATTACAGCAACGATTTTGATTTTTTTGCAAAAAAATCAGAAACTTATCAAAACTTTATAAAAAACTTACCCTAAATCTTTTCTTGGTTCGATATATAAAAGTCTCATATAAAAGCCAGTAAATACAATGGAATTAACAGAAAAAGACATAGAACAATTAGAGGCTTTTTGGGCAGGAAAACTCTCTGATAATGACCGTTTAGTTTTAGAAAATCGGCTGGAAATGGATGCCAATTTTCGGCAAACAGCTCGTAAAATGCAGCTTTTTACTGAGGGGTTAAATGTGGTGAAACAAAGGCAGTTGCGACAGCGGTTGCAGAGCCTTGATGCGACTTTGCCGCCTTTACACACCCCGCCGCCTTCGTGGGGGTGGCTTAAAATAGGCATGGTGGCTTTGGCACTCGCCTTAGCCGCTTTTGGGGTTTGGTATTTTATTCTTAAAAAAGAAGAACCTAAAGTGGCTGCACCTATTGCCGCATATTTTGAGCCGTATCCCGCTTTGGGGATTACGATGGGCGATACGCCAAATGAGCGTAAAAAAGAGGCTATGGTACTTTATGCCCAAAAGAAATATGAGAAAGCCATACATTTATTGAATGATTCTTTTAAAGAAACCAAAGATTCGATGCTGCTTTTTTATATCGGTGTATCCCATTTGGCAACAGGCGAAGCGGTGGAAGCGATAAAGGTTTTTGAAGGCTTGCAAAATGTTAATACCGTACCGCAAGAAGCCTCGCAATGGTATTTGGCATTGGCTTATGCAGGGTCAAAACAAAATGAAAAAGCTGTTTTATTGTTAAAAAACATTAAATCAGAGAAATATAAAGAGAAAGTACAAAAACTGTTAGCAGAAATTGCTGAAAAGAAGTGAATAATGGGTTTGATTATTTCACTTAAAAACTATTAAAGAATGAAAACAATTATTAATTCATTTTGAAAAACTATTAAATTATGGCTTCAAGAATAAATTTTAAAATCGAGTTGGTACAATCTCTCAAATCAAAAGCAGATAGTACTAAGGTGGGCTTTGAAACGATCATAACGGACAGAAATAAGTTTTATAAATTCCCGACTGACCTTTTGAAGACGTCTCCACATGATGCTATTTGGAGTGGTAAAATTGTCTCATTTCCCATTCCTCCAGGGTTTCAGACGCTTGATGGTCAAAAAATGACTCAAGACATTATTAATTTAGCCATTTACATTGACGACAAACCTGCTTCTTCCATTCAGGAGAAACATTTTTGTCATGATTTTCCTGATAATAATGGTACTACTTGTGCTCAATTTTTGCAAACACAAAGTATTACTTATTACAAAATTGATACTAAAACAACGCCTTTTCCTGATATAAGGAATTGCAAAGAATACGAGAAAATAGTAGCTAAGTACAGAAAGAAATACAACGATAAAATTGTCTATTTTTTACCGACCATGACACCCAGCAATACAGTCATCTATGTTGTATCCGATGATCAAGCCTATATAGAAAACTTAATAGTGGATTTTAAAGATAAAAACGACAATGCCTATATTATTCCCCTTAATGGCGTGTCTGTTTATATTGATCAGTGGGACGCATGGGTCTTTTTTGAAAAAGTTAGTGTCAATTTTTTAAAACATTAATCTAAACAAACCAAACCCGCCCAGTAACTCGGATGTGCTAAAAGATTATCCGAAGATTGTTTTAAAAACAGGCGTTTTGCTTCGCAAAGTGCCTGTTTTGGTTTTTGTCCCCCCCTCAGTAAATGATAGAAAATACGCATGATTTGAGCATTGGGGCAGTCTTCTATTTGCCAAAGAGAAGCGACAACAGTTTTCGTATTGGATTGAAAAAAATACCTTGCCATAGAATACACACCTTCGCCTAAATCCGTATTACCGACATTGGTTTCACAAGCCGATAATACCACTAATTTAATAAGTGTTTGCGTTCCCGTCAATTCAAAACCATACAAGGCATCTTGTTTTTGGGGTTGAAACCAAATTTTATTATTAAAAATACTATCCGTCTTTCCTTGTGCGTGCAATGCCAAATGCAAGATGCCATAATTTTGTTTCCAAGATTTTAAAAATTGATTTTTATTACATTTTGCTCCCGTAAAAATAGTGGCTTGTTGTCCAAAAATCAATTTCATAGAATCAACTTCTTCTCCAGCACAGGGAATTTCAGCTGTATTTTTCCCATAAGTAAAATAGAGTAATTTATCGCTGCTTGACACTTCATTTTTTGTGGAATTGAATTGAAATATTTTCCAAGAAGGCGCATAAGAAATCGTTAAATTAGCTCTATTAATTAAATAGGGTGCAGATTTAAAATCGGTGAACTTATTGGATTGCATTAGACTTTCAAAGGGAATTTGATGCAAATTTCTATCAGGTATTATGACTAAATCCGTTCTTTTATGCAAATCCAACTCAAAAGGTTGAATGAGTTTTTGATATAAATAATAAGAAGTTTCAACAAAGGCTTGTTTTTCTTTGTCTATATTCGTGTAGTCTTTTATCCATTTTTGATAATAGACCAATTTGCCTTTCAAATCTTTTGATGTGTATTGATAAAAACAAACGGTATCACTTGAAAAATAAAGGGCGTGCAAAACACTCTGTTCTTTATCCAAACTGTATTGAATAATCGCTTGATTAGGTGTTAGTTGTTCTCTTAAATGTGTTAATAATTGTTGAGAAACATTAGATTGAGATATTTTAAGCAACATCATTTTTTCAAGCTGCCGATTTAAGTAAGCAATTCTATCTGAATTCGTATAATCATTTAATTGGTGGACATTACTTTCTCCGATTAATTTATCAAATTCAGCTTTTAAAATAGCTGTACTATCATTTTTATTTAATAATTCAATATCTCTAAATAAAATACCCGATTTCATGCGTTCACTAAATCTAAAAGCATCATCGAGGCATCGTTTATCTTTGGTTTTGCTATAATATTCATAAATAGCTTTTAAAGCATTCGGATATAATGAATTGCCAATTATACTTTGAAAGTGAATCATAATATTATTTTCAAGCACATTTATCTTATTAAAAAGTAAAGAATCTGTTTGCTTATAGATGTCAATAGTCTTTTTTAAATCTTCTATTTTTTTGTATTTAAGATATTTTTCCCAATAAGATTGAGCGACTAAATTTAAAGGGATAAATCCATACATTGCTCTATAAGGGCTAGTCGATAATCCAGGAGTTTCACCTAAAGGAATATCGAACAACGGAGTCTCATGGTTACCTGTTAACCAAATATAAGCATATCGAATCGCTTCGTTTTGATTATATTTAAGTGAACTTGTATCACTAAAAGCGGTAATTAAATTATAAAAAACTTCTGTTTTAAGGTTGTGTCCAACTAATGAATCTTGTGAATATTTTTTCAAGAATTGTAAACTATATTTGATGACATCACTGCTTTTTTTTGTAAAACTCCAATTATAATATCCAAGCAATCGTTCTTCAAAAGCATAAAAATTACCTTGTTGCTTTACCTTGTTTCTGAGTTTTGATAAATTCGTAAAAAATTGAACTGAATCCTTTTTAAAAATATTAAGAATCATGTAATTACGCATTAACTCTTGAAACCGGGGATGGTCTGGTTTTATAATAGTAAGTGCCTTTGTAAAATAGCCTTCTGATTCAGCATACAGTTTTTTTCTTAAAACAGAGTCTAAGTTATTCTCTCCAATTTTCTTAATCATCTGCCCTTTAAAACTCATTGCTCTTGCTAAAATAATACTATCTATAAAGGGCGTATTGGATAATAAATGAACAGCATTTTCCGCATGATAAAACCCCATTTCATTGTTTCGCTTAGTAGAATTGGCATATACCATACCCAATTCAGTGTATCCACTGAATTTTTTCAAATGTGGATTCGTCAGAAAAATATCATACGCTCGGGGCATATAACTAAATATCGAATCGGGATAATCGCTAAACTCATAAAAGAGGTGTCCCAATTGTGTCAAGCACAGAGCTGTTTTTAGATGATTTTCACCATATATTTTTTCATAGCCCACCAAAGCTTTTTTTAGATAGTGTTCTGCCATTTTTGGCTTAAAAGTATGGTAAGCCCACGTGCCGATGTTGTAATCATAGTCTGTTTTGGCTAAAATACTGAGGGGGGGTGTTGATTGTTCCATAAGCTGAATCCATTGATGAGCCAACGTATCTTCATTCATATTTAGGTTAATATACACCAATTGATTGAAGACATATTGACTATCGGCGGATGATAATTTTCCTTTTAACAAACCTCTAAATTCAATGTCCGCTTTTTTATAATCTTGATTGTATTTCGCTAAATCCGCTTTTTCAAAAAGGGGATTGATATGAGGGATATGAACGGCATCAAGCAGTTGTTTATCTGAAAGTAGTGATATACTTTTTTGATTGTAATAATAGAAACTGCCTATTATTACTAAAATTAATATGAGAAAAAGTACAATAGAACGTTGATTCATGCCAAGATTATGTGTAATTTTCTGTTGGTTTTTATTGGAATAAAGGTACTCTAATTCTCTCGAATAAGCTATAAATTTGAAAATTTTTGCAGAAGAACGCACTCAAAACCGCCAATCTACCCGCACTGAAACATTACGCGGTGCTTCCAACAAGCCTGGGCGATACGTATATTCTTCATTCAAAATATTAGCCCCAATGACCGATAGTTTCAACTTTTCAAGGGGTTTAAAAGCCAAACGTATATCTAATGTTTTAAACCCTTTGGTATGAGCCTCTCTAAATTCTTTAACGCGGGGAACAGCAATTTCAATCAATCTATCAACGGCTTCCATATTGCTATTGGAAAGCAAGGCGGCTCCCAATGTCACTTTTTTATAAGCCAATTCAATATCTAATTTGAAATTGTGCTTGAAACGGTATTTCAAAACGTTGTAATTGGCTGATGAATTGGCATCTACTTCGGGCGTAAATTCCTTGTATTTGGGGTCAATATAGGTATAACCGATTAAGAGGGAGGGCGTCACTTCACCGATTTTACCTGTGCCTGCCACACTCATTTCAAAGCCTTTAATGCGGGTATTGCCGACGTTTTGGGATTGAAAAGCGGCGATACCTAATTTGGTAGCGGCTTGAAATTCCATCATATTATCGTACTCTGACCAAAAGAGGGAAAAGTCTGTAAAACCTTGCATGTCACCTATTTTTAAGCCTTGTTTTACACCAATTTCACTCGTCCAACCTGTTTCAGACGTTAAAAATGGATTGGGCACTACGGGAATGCCACCGGCTATGGTTGAAATAAACATTTCAGCAATGGTCGGAAAACGGTAGCCTTGTCCCCACGAAGCGCGCATGAAAGTCGCCTTGCCTACTTGATAGTTTGCGCCCACTCTGAAAACGGGTTTGGCTTCTGAAATTTTACCATTATTGGGCGTCAAAACGGGTGGGAGAGAGGCGGCATAGCGCACCAGTTTGGGGCCATTAATGGTGTTACGCTCCAAACGGAAACCAGCAGAGAGGTTGAGTTTACCCAATTTCAAATCGCTTTGCACGTAGCCTGCTATATTGTTGGAACGGAAAGTGGTATCGCTATAAAGTTGCGCATTGACGCTTGTTGCGATGCCCACTAAACCTGCGGTTACAACCAATTTTTTAAACTGTCTTTGAAATTGATATTCGCTATAATAAAGGTTTGAGGCGTTCGATTGATTATTACTCAATTGGTTTTCTATACTGTACAAACGGGTCATAATTTTATGCCGATTGCCGCTTTTATCAAAATAACTCAAGTATGGGTCAATATTATAGCGGGTTTTGCTTCTGTTTGTTGATAGAGAAGACGGTGTGCCGACGTATGCCCCTGTTGTTTCATTCAACCAATAAAAAAAGTTTTGACTGTTGCCCGTGTTGATATTGGCATTTACGCCCACGCTCAAACGGTCGGTAATGCGGTAGCGCAAGGCGGTTGTTAAACGCCCAAATCGGTTGTACCAATCTTTGTTATAACTGTTTTGGTTGAAATAAAACACTGTGCCTACGAAATCAAAATTGCCAAATTTTTGTTTATGGCTGATGCTGCCCGAAGCATCGTAAGGCGCTTTTGTCCACCATTTTTTAGCCTTGTCTTTTGGTGAAAGGAAGCCTGTATATTGGGTTGAAATCTTGGTTTCAGGCTCACTTTTCGCAAAACCTGTGCGTATATTGATGATGCCATTCATAGCACTCGAGCCATAAAGAGCCGAAGCAGCCCCTTTCACAACTTCAATTTGTTCAATATTTTCAACGGCAATATCCGTCCAATTTGGAAAACCCGCATCGGCTTGGAGCGCAGGAATATCATCCACGAGCAACAAAACCCGACTGCCTGCGCCATAACTCCAACCCGAACCGCCTCGAATATTGGCTTGACCATCAATAATATTCACGCCCGGCACTTTTTGCAACACATCATCCACACGGCGGGTATTGACATTTTCAATCAATTGCGGTTTCAACACATCCATTGAAACAGTGACTTCACTCAACGGCTTTTCAAACTTACCCGCCGTCACTGTCGTAACATTTAAAAGCGTATTGCCTTCACTAAGGTAAAAATCTAAGCCTGTTTGACCCCCCTCAGTAATTTGAACATTTTTTTCAAAAGTATTGAAACCGATGTAGCTGACGGTGACTTTATAATTCCCCGCTTTGTCTAAATCTATTTGATATTTACCGTCCACATCGGTCACGGTAGCTTTTTCACCAAATTTAACAGTGGCTTGCACCAAACTTTCTTTGGTCGTTTCATTGAAAACAGTACCCGAGACGGATATTTTCTGTGAAAAAAGGGTGAAAGGAAGGAAAATTGATAAAACGGCATAGAGCGTTTGTTTCATAGTTGTCTTTTTTTGACTGGTTTTGATAAAATGCTTTTTTTAATTCGTTTCAAAGATAGGAAAATAGTGA
>JAYUQN010000967.1:0-7014 GCA_043756725.1 Saprospiraceae bacterium | reverse complement strand
TGTTTTTGATTTTTCACCCACCCGTATTTCTACTTTGTGCTCTTGCAATAAAGCTTGCAGTTTTTTCATGAAAAATTTATTTGTCCAACCATCGCCTTTATCGGCAACGATGTAGATTTTAGACACACCTTGTGGGTAAGGCTGATTGGGAAATTTCACTGCGCAACTTGATAGTAAAAGTAGTAAAAAAAGTAGAATTTTAGAAATTTTCATGGTTTAGCATTTAGTTTACTATAATTAGATTTTTTTTTAACTTGAATTAGGATTTATAGGATTATAAGGATTGAATAGGATTTTAGATGTTGACAACACGCCTTTCAACATCTAAAATCCTATTCAATCCTTATAATCCTATAAATCCTAATTCAAGTTAATTTTCTTCTGAAACAGGTAAAAATATCGAAAAAGTTGAGCCTTTGCCTTCTTCGCTTTCCACGTTTATTTTACCCTTATGTTGTGCAACGACGCTCTTGATATAACTCAATCCCAAGCCATGTCCTTTCGTATTATGCACGTCGCCCGTAGGAATACGGAAGAATTTTTCAAAAATTTTGTCTTTATACTGAGGGGGTATCCCTGCGCCTTTATCGCTGACTGAAAAACTGCAAAACTGATAAAAAGAGTTTTGTAATACGATATTTATATTGGGTTTTTCACCGCCATATTTCAAAGCATTGTCGATGAGGTTGTAAATAACGCTTGTGATATGCGTTTTATCTGCATTAATGGTGAAATTTTCATCACGCCCTTTTTCATCGGGATAAAAAATTTCTTTGGGTTTTGCATGGTTGATTTTTTGAAATGAAACCACCGCATCATACCTTTCAAACTGCAATTTCATAGAGTTTAAAATCTCTTGCGTTAAGTCTGATAAGTCAAAAGTTTCGATAGTGAGTTGGGGGTTACCTTGTTCAAAAACAGCCATTTTCAAGACCTTATCCACCAAAAGCGTTAGGCGATTGAGCTCGTTTTTTGAAATATCGAGGTACTCTTTTGTGCGGGCAGGATTGTCTAAAGCGTTGAAACTGTTCAGGGCTTCGATGGCAACACCGACGGTAGCGATGGGTGTTTTCAATTCATGGGTGACGTTGCTGATGAAGTCATTTTTTAAGGTAATTAGCCGTTTTTGTTGTAAAACACTGCGATACATAAGCCCGAAAGAGAGGGCTGTGATAAGCAAAACGAAAAGGGCGAACAGGATTTCGGGATAGATTTTTTTGAAAATAAGGGGTTGAAACCCGTAAGCCGCAACTGCAATTTTTTCTCTATCAAACCCATTTTTACCGCCACTGGGTATTGTGGCAATAATAGCATTGCCTTTATTTGGCACCATTGAATCAAGTGGGATTTTTACCACGTCAAATTCTATATTTTTACCTTTAAATTTGTAGTCTAATAGTGTTTTGATGGCTTCAGGTTTGACAAAAGTACCGACAAATCGTTGAAAATCGTAGGCGTGAAGATGTATAAAACTATCCCTTGAAGATTGTTTTTTCCCTTTGCCAGAATCGCCATTTATGAAAATATTGATAAACCCTTTTGGGTTATCACCATTAACGAAAGAGATTTTAGTATCATTAGGGGTGTCTTTTTCTATTTTGTTAGGAAATGATATAGAACCGCTTGATAAAAGACGCGTTAAATTTTTGTTTTTAACGACTTTCGTATTAAATATGAAATAATCTTTCAAATAAGGATACATTGAAAGTGTTTCTTCATGGTGCACAAAATGATTCAATTCCGTAAAAAAACTATCCATTAATTTGCGGTTGAGGTTGGGGCTATAATCCAAACGATAGAGATACCAAAGGCTGGTATAGGCGCGTTTTTGTTCACTCAAATAAGTTTTAATCCATGCAATCGTATCTTTTTGGGATTGCGGTTTCACGTTGATCAATACACTTCGTTTGCGGTAATCTTTTCTTCTTGTTTCAAGAAAACTATCAATTTGGGCTTTATCATTGGGCGTTCCAATGCTTAAATTAGAAAGGGTATCTAATTTTAAAAAAAAAGTATTTTGCCCATTTTTCATGAAATGAGCTAACGTCATTTTGTCTGGTTCGAAGCCACCAAAAATCGTACGGCGTGTTTCTTTCTCACTTTTTTCACGGGATGAAAAAAAACTATCAATAAGCCGCACATTGTTTTTTTGCATGACTGAAACCTGCAAGGATAGGACATCATTTTGCAGGGTTTGTTTTAATTTCTCTTGTATGTCATTGCGCTCACTGTTATACAGTTTTTTTATCCAAAACCCTTCCAACACAGCAAGCAGCAACAAACTACCCCCGATGAAAAATAAAAGATGCCGATGGTTATTCAATAGTTTCATGCAACAAATTTACGCACCCCCCCTCAGTAATTGCAAGTCTATTAACCTTTATTAACTTTAAAGCAAGATTGTTTAACTTTGTGCTTTGTATTTTTATAACTTGAATTAGGATTTTTGGGATTATAAGGATTTAATAGGATTTTAGATGTTGACAGCCCCCGACCCCAAAGGGGAGTTGGCATCATATCTCCCCTCTGGGGTCGGGGGCTGTCAACATCTAAAATCCTATTAAATCCTTCTAATCTTACTAATCCTAATTCAAGTTTAAAAAAATATCTATATGAAAAATACAGCCTACCGCATTGAAGGCGGTACACAACTACACGGCGAAATCACCTGCTACGGCGCTAAAAATTTCACCACCAAAGCCATGATTGCCGCTCTATTGGGCAGCACGCCTACTACTTTGACCAACGTGCCGCCCATAGGTGATGTTGAAATAACAGCCGATATGTTGCGCTCTTTGGGTGTGACCATTAATTGGGATAAAAAGACTAAAAAAATGGTCATTGACCCCTCTACGGCACACGATGCTACTGTCAGACAGCCGCACAGTGGCGCCAATCGAATGCCGATATTGATGATTGGGGCATTGTTACACCGCTTTGATGAAGTGAGCGTACCGATGCTTGGCGGGTGCATTATTGGGGCACGGGGTGTTGATTTTCACTTAGATGCTATTCAAGATTTTGGTGCTAAAATCATTGAAGGCGCAGATGGTTATATCGCTCAAAAAACGCAAAGGCTGAAAGGAAAACACATACAACTCAAATTTCCCTCAGTAGGGGCAACTGAAACCTGTTTGTTTTTATCTGCATTGGCAGAAGGCACTTCTATCATTCAAAATGTGGCTATTGAGCCTGAAATAATGGAAATTGTCACCATGCTACGGGCAATGGGCGCCGTTATTTTCACCAATTCGGGGCGTGAATTTCGCATCGAAGGTGTTTCAGAACTCAAAGGTTGCGTCATGAATTGCTTGGGAGACCGTATTGAAACGGCCAGTTGGGCATCGTTGGCGGCGGCTGTAGATGGTTCGATAACGGTGCATGGCATTCGCCCTGAAACATTGGGCAATTTTCTATCGTCTTTTCGGCAAGCAGGTGGCGGTTTTGAATTGTTGGATTCGGATTCCATTCGTTTTTTTCGCGCTAAAACACCCCAATCTATTCACCTTGAAACAGACGTTTGGCCCGGTTTTTCAACCGATTGGCAACAGCCTTTCGCTTTGTTTTTGACCCAAGCCGACGGTGTCAGTGTTATCCATGAAACAGTGTATGAAAACCGATTTGGCTATCTGAAAACCTTGAAAAAATTGGGTGCAGAAGTGCAATTGACCACCCATTGTTTGGGTAGCACATCCTGCCGTTTTGAAGGCAAAGGACATGAACATTCTGCCATTATTTCTGGCGCAACGCCATTGGTAGCTGTGGATGAACCGCTTGAAATTCCCGATTTGCGGGCAGGTTTGGCGTATGTGATTGCGGCTGCTTTGGCAAAAGGCACGACCATACTGAGGGGGGTGCCGATGGTGGAGCGGGGGTATGGGGATATTGTGCCGAGGCTAAAGGCGTTGGGATTGAAGATTGAAAAGATTGAGTGGGGATTGGGAGTTGGTAGGTAAATAAAAATATCTTATCTTTGTAATCAAAAATTTTAATGAATGGAAACTAAGGTTACATATTTCACCAATGCGCCTCGCATAAATCGGACTTTCTCCGATATTTTAGCGGTTTTTAAGGAATTGCGGCAAACAGGCGTTTCACCCAAGATGATGCGAGAGCATTTCTTGAAAGATGAATTATTGGCTTTAGCTTTATGGTTTGCTGAAAAAGCGGAAACATCTAACGGCGAGCACACATCGGATATGTTTGTTGATTTTGAGGAGGTAAGCCATGAATAAAAAACCACAGACAACACCTTTTATCCGCATTTTACAAAATATAAAAGATGAATTGGATGAAGGAAACCCACAATTCACTAAAATTATTGACGAGGCTTTGAACAAAGATGGCACATTGGCTTTGAAAGTTGCATTTGGTGAACAACTGAAAACCAATACTTTAAAAAAAGAAGATAAGAAGATACCCCCTCAGTAATTTACTAATGTTGACTACCATAAGTACCGTTTTTGAGTTGCTCTAAAAATATCTTTGAATCGGTTTCACTCATATAAATGTCATCTATCAATGTGCTATATGCCATCATTTCTACCAAAACAGCGTCTTGGCGAGCATCATCTGTCATGGTATCCCATTTTCCAGATTTTACATATTTATTTTGCAATTGTGATTTTACCCAACAAGGTTCAGCTACATCTTCATTGCTGTTAGGCACTCCTTGTGTGGTAACTTGCATTTTTTTGAAAAAAGTCAATAAAAAATTTTCATCTTTTTCATCAAAACAAATGATCATTGTTTTTGTCATTATCAATTTTTTAAAGTTTTTTCAATTGTTTTCGCTCTTTTAAACTGCCACAGGTTCAATTAAGCCCATCTCTTTTAGGCGCAAAAGCACTTCGGCTTTACCTCAAATATGCTCAAAGCCCAAATCAATAATCGGCTGTGCTGGCTAGCTTCTCCAGAACAAACACTTACTATTTTACATATCTGTTATATGAGTTCCTATCTAATTTTGAAACCTTAAACATAATTTAAAAAAAAGCACCCCTCATTAGAGCAGCCGGTTTAATCTGAAATATTGCGTGGTTGCTATTGGTCAAAAAACAATATGTTGTTGGGTCAATTTATAGGGAATTGCTTGAATTCTACCTGACAAAATATCATTTTTTGAACGCTAGTAGGGTCGGTTCTATAAAACTTAATTATTACTCCTGTTCGTTTTTCTAAGAATCGAAGCTAAATAGAACATAGTAAAAAAAAAATTTGCATTTAAATATTTAAAAAAATTTGTATATTTAAATTATGTTGTTATATTTGTACTTACAAAAAAAAAATAAATGAAAAAATTATCTTTGGTCTTTGGTCTTTGGTCTTTATAACTTACTAAAGATTTATACAATATATATATATATTCTAAAAATAGTCTCTAATGGTGCCAATCAAACATCATTAGAGACTATTTTTATTTATTTCTAAAGCTACACCTTGAATTATATAAATTATCAATAATTTTGTTTCACTGGCGAAAGTCACTAAATTAATGTTAAAATGAAAAAATTAAAATCTTTCTTTTTTGCCTTGTTTCTACTTGTCTCTTCAACAGCTAAAGCTGATGGGGTATGTTCTTGTGGACTCGAATATGCACTTTTGGGTGTATCAATTTGGTACGAACATCATGAATACTGGGGAAATGATGATTGCTCCGTAGTTTATGGTGCAGTTTATAGTGAATATTACTTCTTCGGAAATCAACAATATTACGACCAAATTGAGTCTGGTGCTGTCTGTTCAGGCACCCCTTCACATTAATTTACAAATTCCTCTTTAACTTTAAATTATTTCAAAATGAAAAATTTATTATTTGCTTTAAGTTTATGCCTTACTGCTATTGCTTGCAATAGTGATTACGATACCATGAAGGTAGTAAATCCAAACTATGAGAGTAAGTATTTACAAAAATCCCCAGACCCTAAATTTGAGTTTCAAAAAGTAAATTGTTTTGTTTTTTTTGGGAATACAACAGAAGAAATTAGAGCATCAAGAAAAATTTTAGCTATGAAAGGGTTGAACACTCGTGTTGAGCAATTACCAGAAAGTCCTGATTGGCGTCAAATGGATGCGCTAATTCGTAAAGCGGATTTGAAAAATTTTGATGAGCACCAAATTAATCTATTCAATCAAGTTGCAGCAATTTCTATTTTGCGAAATCATGAACTTTTGGCAGAAAAAGACCAAAAAGATTTGATTTTAGAATACACACAGAAATATGTAGAAGCAAAAGGAACAAGCGCAGGTTTGCTATATTATTGTATTGAAACGTTAGGTGATAAACTTACTTTTGAACAAAAAGCAACTTTTATTAAAACTTTAGCGCCAAATAATATTGAAACTACCCGCCAAGTAGAGCGTGCATTATCGTTTATGAAGTTAGGTAATTTGAACCTCAAAAACTCAACGTCACAAGCTGATAGTCTTAGAGAAGTTGTAAAAGAAAAAACAAAAACAGATATTGAACAAGAGAAAATGTATTTAGCAAAATTACAAAATTTAATTGCTAAAGATTAAATAACGGCTATTACATATTAGATAAGTTGCAAGCAATTTCAGAATAGAATTTCTATTTTCTGAAATTGCTTGCTTCTGTATATAAGTCCCAGCTCGCCCTACGTCTTCCTCAAACACTCTCAATACCCTACGGCTTTAATACTTTCTTGAATTTTATTAGCTAAAAGTCGCAGTTTTTCCAATTCCAAATCTTTTTGAAACCGCTGAATCAAAGTTTCAATACCTACTTTTTCTGCCAATTCTTCACTTATTTCTAATTGTATTGTTATCATTATTTTACTACTTTTGACTTCAAATATAGCGTATTTTTTAGTTTTTGCTTGAAATATTTTTACTACTTATTTATGCCACTTTTCTTATTCGTTTCGAATTTAAGAACACCTCCATTTCATTAATACAGTCTTTAGCATATTGCAAACTTTCAGCATCCCCACTATGAATGAGTTGCGACAAATTATCTTTAATTATTTGGTTACTGTCTTTCAACCAAGCCAT
>JAYUQN010000966.1:0-2651 GCA_043756725.1 Saprospiraceae bacterium | reverse complement strand
AAAAAGCATAGGGAGCCGTGTTATCTGTTCCGAGCAAAGTTGTGCCATTGTAAAATGCTACTTGCGTTACCGAACCGTCTGCATCAGCAGCCGTGGCTGTAATAGAAATAGACGCAGGCGGTGTGAAATTAGCATTGTTTGCAGGAGCCGTAATAGACACGCTTGGCGGATTATTGCCAGACGACGTACAAGCCGTAGCAAGACAAGCGGCATTCGTTACCCTTGCACGGATTCTGGCACCGGGCAAAGGACCAAAGCCATTGCTAAAATTGATACCCGTAGATACCAAATGGCAATAACTCATAATTGTACCCCCATTGACAGGCGCAGGACCCGGAGCGCACCCCCCCTCAGTAGTGTAGCAATTATCAATGGCTCCACCCGTCCAAGAACAAGCCTGTGTGTGTGGCGAGCCGAAATTATGCCCCAATTCATGTGTCACTACTTCAACAGACCACGAATAGGTCGGAAAATTATTGTAGGACGCGCTGATATTAGAATAGGAATAACCATACTTCGCATTGCAAAGCGCATCTACCCAAGCGATACCACCTCTATTGGCTCCACCTAAAGATATCAGTTGAGCCAAGTCCCCATTAAAAGTGGGTCTGACCGTTTGAAACTGGCTCATAGCCGTACTGGCATTAGTTGTGGAATAGCTGTCTTGGGTTGTCCAGACATAAATGGTTGAAAGGGTTATGCTAATTTGCTCATTGGCGTAAAGTGTAGCCACATTGTTGAAAATAGCCGTTAGATAGTTTGTGGCATTGGCAACACTGCCTTTGTTGACGAACGTCGCATAATCAGATTCTAAATAAATGCGTGTACATTTAGCGATAAGCGCTTCTGGTGATTGGCGTAAATTTAAACCAGCAGGTAAATAACCCGTGTCAGGAGTATGACAATCCATCGGCATTTTCACTTTCAAATCCTTATCATTGTAGATAACATATTCCTTTTCAGCATCATCTAAACGAGCAACAACAATATTGCCGATGTTGGGAATGGATACAATCCCAATAATCTCATTATTGAAAATGCTAAAACTGGCAATAGAATTGTTATCACCTGATAAAATGCCTCTAAAATGTTTACCTTTTTCATAGTCAACAGGCTGCTTATTTGACGCACTTGTCAGCACCTGAAAATCTTGGGTCATATTTTCCGCTTCTATCAAATCAACGGTTAAATTTTGACCTTTGTAAGGAATTTGAAGTTTTACGGCACTTGTGTTGGAAACAAGCACCTTTTTAAGTTCATTTACATTTAAATCGGCGGTTGTTACATCCGCACAGAGTTTAGAAAATCGGTTTGTCGAATTGGGTTGTGGGGTGAAAAAAGAGAAGTTTGTAAAAGTTTGGTTGCTTGAATAAGCGTCTTGAATCCTGCGCGCTACAGGTTTTAAATCTTGCCCAAAAACAGTAGAAATGGAGACAGAAAAAAGGAAAAATAAACTTAAAAAAGTTTGTTTAATAGTGAAAAATTGGGTTTGGGAGTGGGCAGTTTTGGGCATGTGTAATGCTCTCGTCGTTGAGTAACTCATCTTGTAAATAATCGGTTTTAATTAAAAAAATTGTGATCCTTAATACATGCTTGTCAAAGCATATACAAATATCATATTAATTTTTTTTACCGACAAGAAATATTTTTGTTATTTATTTTTTATTTTTTTTGGTCATTTTGGAAGTTTTTTGTTTTAAAACATAAAAAAAATGGTCATATTTTTGTTATTTATCATAAGTTAAAACAAAAATGTATCTATGAAACAGGGTAAAATACCCAAAATAGGGCATGAAAACATAGCGTAAAGACGTTGCAATGCAACGTCTCTACATAGGGCAAATCCGACAATGGAACACGGAATCCCGTAGAGACGTTGCACTGCAACGTCTCTACATCATCATCAAAAACTCTCTACGATTTTCGGTATTTTACCCGTTTCATATATAGCTCAAGCTAAAACTATGATGCTTTTTCCTCCCAAATCTGACATAAATGCACCACCATTTCCACCGCTTTTTCCATATCTTGAACAGATACAAACTCATGGCGCGAGTGGATTGCCTGTTCGCCTGCAAATAAATTGGGACACGGTAAGCCCATAAAACTTAGGCGAGAACCATCTGTGCCGCCGCGAATGCTACCTAATTGGGGTTTCAAACCTGTTCTTTTTATCGCTTCGACAGCATTATTAACGATATTGGGATGAGCAGCTAACACCTTTTTCATATTGCGGTATTGCTGTTTCACCGTCAATTCCGCTTTGGACTGCGGATAACGTTTCATCACCTTCTCCATGACCCCCCTCAGTATTTCGGCTTTTTCAGCCAATAAATCATCATCAAAATCACGAAGTATGAAAGTGATTTTAGCATTTTCCAAACCGCCTTCTATTTTAATAGGATGGATGAAACCCCGTTTTTTATCGGTTGTTTCAGGCGTCAAACGGTGTTTGGGTAAAGCGGCTACGATGTCGGCAGCTATTTTCACAGCATTTTCCATTTTCCCTTTCGCATAACCCGGGTGAGAAGCTACGCCTTGAATCGAAATAGATGCCCCATCTGCCGAAAAAGTTTCATCTTCAACATCGCCAATCGGTCCCCCGTCGAGCGTGTAGGCATAATCGGCTCCTAATTTTATCAAATCCACAT
>JAYUQN010000965.1:0-2651 GCA_043756725.1 Saprospiraceae bacterium | reverse complement strand
ATAAATAAAGCAAAAAAATATCAAAAATTCTTAGAAGAACTCTTGTTTTTAGAACGGAAAATTCGCTTTGATATAGATAGAGAAGATATGCGCTTTTTTTTTACCAATGGGCTTATTAGAGATGATGCAAATGGAAATATCGTGTTCTGGGTGCCACTTTACAAAAAACGTTTGCAAAAATATTTTTATCCCACAAAGAATGGTGAATCTGAGCGGATTCAAGCCAATATTTGGTTAGACAATTATTTGGCTGCCGATGGAAAATTGGACATGGATAAAATAATACGCGAATATCAAGCTTATGCACAAAAGCGGGGTTTTCGGTATTTTATTGAAAATGATGCAGAAGGCAAACCCAAAGGTTTGAGAGAAGCCGCTTTGATGTATAGTTTTGAAACCTATATTCAATCTTTTTTGGAGGTTTTCAAAGGTAAATCTTATTTAGAACCCCATGTTGGTTTAGGGCGAAGCGATTTGATTATCAATATTTTAAACAATGAATGGGTGATTGAAGCGAAGATTTTTCACAATATCACGCAATTTACGGATGGTAAAGCACAATTAGCCTATTATATTAAAAGCCTCGGTTTAAGCAAAGGCGTTTATTTGGTTTTTCTCAATAAAGAAGTCACCAATCCTCATGTTTTAGAAAGCGAAGAGACCATTGAAGGGGTAGCCTTAACAACCTATATCGTGCGCTATGATTTAGAGATTGATTTTTCTGAACCTCGAAAAGTAAAAAGGGCAACAACAAAGAAAACAAATATAGCAAATTGATAATACACAAAAGTGCTGTAAAATGCCCAAAATGATTTATGCCTATTCCTCAAGACTGAGGGGGCACTTGCTGTTCTCTGTACGAAATAGGCAATTGTTCATATCCTCATTTTTTCATCCCTACTTTTTGACAGCTCGTCCCATACCCCCCCCAAGGGAAAGGCAGATGTTTTGATGCTGACGGACCTAACCTTGCTAAAATAAGAAATGGCGATTTTGTACGCCCCAATGATAGCCCAAAAGTTTATTTAATCGAAAATGGTAAAAGAAGATGGATTGCGACGCAACAAATACTCTTTGCTAAGGGAGGCTCTCATAGAACTGTCATTGTATTACCACCCGCAGAGGTGAATAAAATCCCTTCGGATACTGACATTACGAATTAAGAAAAAGGTCTGCGTTGTTTTGCTTCGTTTTGGGTGTTTATACTGAGGGGGGTGCTTTCACACTGTTGAAAGTACCCCCTTAGTAATTGCCGTTTTGAAGCCTCGCTTACGGTGGGGGTATTCGCTTATGCATGGACAGATTTGTGTTCAGAGAAGAAGGAGTGCAAGCGGGGTACTCAAATTGTAATTTCATCAATTCGAGTATCAATGCAGAATTTATGCCCCTCAAAAAAATCGAGTCCAAGTAAGCCATTGTAATCAGATACAATGCCATGTGCGAGGAAGTCATAGACTTGAATTGGAAAATTGTCTTGATTTAAACCTAATGAAGTAAGGTTATTGAGTTCAAAGACATCGGTTTCGATTATACCATTTGCCGTTTCGATTTCGACAACCCCAAGGCTGTCTTTGAGGGCGTAGCCAAACATATAGAGTGCGTTACTATCAATTGTTGTATGACTTGCGCCTGTGTCTAAAACCATTTTGAGGCGGTATTTAGCATCAATCATTACACCAACGATAATTAGCCCACTTTCGGCTTCTCTTAAAAAACGGTAACTCATTGGTTTTTAGATTTTAAGCGTTTGAAGATGCCCGTAATTTTACGGTGCGGTTTCAATTCGCCTGTATAAATCAAGGTAATGAATTGATAATCAGCCGTTTTATCTTTGCCCATATAACAAACTTCGCGTTTATCGCGGCTGTGATAAATCGGAATACCAGAAAAAACAATTAATCCAGTATCATCCATAACAGGATTACCCAGTAACACCCATTCGTTGGGAAAGTGTGTTTTTATACTGTTAAGGTCTAAGCTCAGATTATTAGGATTTGTCATATTGCTTTCTATTTTTCAACAAAATTAAACCTTTTTTAGAAGAACGTCAAATTCAACTTTTGAGTATTTTAAATAAACCACTTGGCACAAGTCTTCGCTGCAAACGTTAGGGTATTTATGCGGCTGTAAAAGTGTTCAACAAAGCACAGTTTTATTTTGTTACAGACAATGCGATTTCTTATATTTTACCCGCCCAAGCGAAAGCTATAAATGGGCGTCTGGGTATCAATCTCTTTTTTGGAAAAGAGGAAGTCAACACAGAGAATGAGGTTAAAAAGATAAAAAAGAAGAAGAAATTCAAATTGCAGATTAAAAGGTATTGGTATAAGCCGAAGCGGTATAAACAGCATCCTATTTAATTCAGGGACGAATCTTTCCGAAGGGATACCTACGGTAAAATCTTTTGTCGTGGTCGTTGCAGGTAATATATTGGAATGGCGAGTGCTTTAATGCCTAAAAATTAAAATTTCATCCCAACTCCTTGCTAAATAAATATTATTTTATTATATTTGGAACACGAAAAAATAAATTTAGGGATTGCTTAAAAAATAACATACCCACACGCAGGAAGAAGGAGGCGATCTGTTTTTCTTTTTTATTAAAAAAGAAAAACAAATCCTCTTTTGGGTTTTTCTCCTTTGGGTATCTTA
>JAYUQN010000964.1:0-2651 GCA_043756725.1 Saprospiraceae bacterium | reverse complement strand
TAACACATTAAAAGGTGCATAGATACCATAAAGCGTCCATCTACAAAGGCTTTTAATAAAATACAATTACTTGATTTTCAAGTAATTATAATTTATATAAAATTAAATTTAACTTAAATGTTAATTTTATTTTTGAAACCCTTATATTTGTATTGAAATCTACAGTGACTAACCAAAACGATTACTATGAGACTCAAACTTGTCAAATTAAATGAATATACAGGATATAAAGCTACCATATATTCACTTTTGATTGATGATGAAAATATAACCCTTTATGAACGGTTTATTCAAGAAAACTGGAAAGAATATCTTTCAGAATTACAGGATATTCGATTACGGCTTTTGAATATTGGTCATAAATATGGGGCAAGGATTCAATTTTTCAAAGAGCATGAAGGCAAAGGCGGAGATATGTTGTGTGCCTTGTTTGATTTACCTGAAAAAAAATTGAGGCTTTACTGTATTCGATTGGGAAATGCCGTTGTGATAATTGGAGGAGGGGGTGAAAAAAATGTTCAACCCTTGCAGGAAGACGATAAACTGAAAGCTGAAAATTATCTTTTACGCTATATTTCAGCTGAAATTTATCAAAGAATTTTAGACAAAGATATAAAATGGTCAGCTAATGGTATGGAATTATTAGGTGATTTAAATTTTGAATATGATGAAACAGATGAATAAAGCAGAATCTCATAACAGCTTAATATTGAAACAATTAGCGGATAGTACTCCGACTAAAATGGTTGAAAAAATCAACCGTCAAATGGCTTTAGCTGTCCGTATTGAGGATGCTATCAAAGCTAAAAATTGGTCAAAAAAAGAATTTGCTCAACGCATAGGTAAAAAACCTTCTGAAATCAGTCGTTGGCTAAGTGGTTGCCATAATTTTACAACGGATACACTTTGGCAAATTGAAGATGTACTGAATATTCGCTTACTTTTGATTGATGAACAAACAGCTCTCGCTTGATACCTTCATTAAAAAAAGTCCTCGCATCCACACGCAAGGGCTTTTTCATATAAAAGTTTTAATACTCAATGCAAAATCTTATAAACCAACTCCTTCAAAAGCTGCCCGTCTTCTACCCCATCGCTGTTTACGCCCTTCGATTTCAAATCAAATTCTTTCAACAAACCAATAATTTGCTCCGTTTTTGGGCGTGGATAATGGCGCACGGCTGTGGCATAATCTTTTAAAAACCATTCAGAACGCAAGCCTAAGGTTTTCACTTGGTCGGCAGGCGATTGATTGGAGATAAAAGACAGTTGGTATATTTTAGAGAAAAAGCCGTACAAATTGCTCATGACCACTACCAAAGGCGCATCTTTAGGATTGGAGGCAAAGTAATTGATGATTTTATTGGCTTGTAAAATATTGCGGCTGCCCAATGCTTTTTGCAGTTCAAACACGTTGTATTCTCTGCTGATGCCGATGTATTTTTCAATATGCTCGGCTTTGATAGCCGTTTCACCCTTTTGAAGATTGATTTTTAGCTTGTCTAATTCGTTCACGATTTTACCTAAATCCGTTCCGAGATATTCGACCATCAAATCCATCGCATTATTTTCAATACTTAACTTATTGTCTTTCAACCAATTACGAATAAAATCGGGTATTTGATTATCGTACAAAGGTTTGGATTCTAAGACCACAGCGTGTTTCACCAAAGCTTTGGCGAAGGCGGTGCGCATATCCAATTTTTTATGTTTATAAGCAAAACAAAGCACCGTACTACTGAGGGGGGTCTCGATATACTTTTTCAGACGCTCTAAAGCGGGGTTGTCGCTGCCTTTTTTCAAGAAATCAATGTCCTGAGCTTCTTTAATGACGATGACTTGGTGTTGCGCCATCATAGGGTAGCGCATGGCGTTGTCCACAATCTGTTGCACTTCTTTTACGTCCTTGCCGTACAGGATGGTTTGGTTGAAACTTTGCTCCGATTCGTTGAGAATTTCATTTTCAATTACCTCTGTTATTGCATCCATAAAATAAGGCTCTTCGCCGTGTAGGAAATAGACAGGCTTGTAATCTTTCTGCCTAATGCTTTTTATGATTTCTTTATAATCCAAAATCTGGTTGTTTTAATTTGAAACAATTACTTTTGCAGTTCTTTCTCTGTGAAACTCTGTGCCTTCTCTGTTTAACTCTGTGATAGTAGATTTCACAGAGTTAAACAGAGAAGGCACAGAGTTTCACAGAGAGGAATTGCAAAAGTAATGTCATTTCAATAAAACTCATGAAAAAACCCTTAATTTTAGTCGTCAATGACGACGGTATATTTGCCCCCGGTATTCGCGCCCTTGTTGAAACCATGCATGAAATTGGTGAAGTGATTGTGGTGGCTCCCGATTCGCCCCAATCTGCCAAAGGGCATGCGTTGACAATTAGCGACCCGTTGCGGATAAATAAAGATAAAAAAACCTTTTCGGATTTGGAAGGCGTTACAGCTTACGAATGTTCGGGTACGCCTGTGGACTGTGTGAAATTGGGGAAATTCCTCATTTTGAAAGAGCGTAAAATTGACCTTTGCGTAAGCGGCATTAATCATGGCTCGAATGCGAGTATCAATATTTTGTATTCAGGCACGATGTCGGCGGCAATGGAAGCGAGTTTGGAAGGCATTCCTTCGGTCGGTTTTTCACTATTA
>JAYUQN010000963.1:0-2653 GCA_043756725.1 Saprospiraceae bacterium | reverse complement strand
GTCAAAAAAAGTCCTCTTTATTTCTTCGTTTAGCAGCTTCCAGAGATAAAGAAGGCATTTTACTGTTATCCAAACAGGGGCAAATTATTGAAAGTCCGATGGATATACTTCGTGAACCTTATGTTCTTGAATTTTTGAAAATACCTGAACCCTATCATTTGAGTGAAACAGAACTTGAAAAACGCTTGATTGATAACATTCAACAATTTTTATTGGAACTTGGTAAAGGCTTTGCTTTTATAGGTCGGCAATATCGTATTACTTTGGGCAATAAGCATTATCGGGTTGATTTGGTTTTTTACCACCGCATACTCAAATGCTTTGTATTGATTGACCTTAAAAAAGAAAAAGTAGGTTACGAAGATGTTGGGCAAATGAATATGTACCTCGGCTATTTTGAAAATGAAGAAAATACTGAAGGCGACAATCCTCCCATTGGTATTGTATTGGCAAAAGAAAAGGATGATTTGCTCGTGAAATATGCCATGCACAACATTAGTTCACAACTTTTTATATTTAAATATCAACTCTATTTGCCCGACAAAGAAGAATTACGAGCTTTGATTGCTAAAGCAATTGATAATGGATAGTTGTTATAGTAAAATACCTCCTCAGTATTTTTAATGTTTTTAATACTAAAAAGCTCATTCCCAACTTATTGTAATGATGAAAAATTTTTCACCTATCATAAACTCCCAAGATTTAGCTGCCCTAATGCTCAAAAATAAGGTGCGTTTGATAGATGCCAGAGTAGGCGCAAATATCAAAGAAACCTTTCAAAAACAGCATTTAGAAGGCGCAACCCTTGTGGATTTAGAACACGATTTATCTGAAAGAAGACCCAACGCAGCGGACGGTGGCAGGCATCCATTGCCCAATATCCAACAATTTGCTCATTTTTTAGGCAAGTTGGGAATCGGTGAAAAGACACACGTCGTTGTGTATGATGATAAAAATGGGGCTAATGCTGCTGCCCGTTTTTGGTGGATGTTGAAAGCGGTGGGGCATAAAAAAGTACAGGTACTGGATGGTGGTTTTCAAGCCGCTTTAGCGCACAATATCCCTACAAGTAACTCGCTGAAAAAGCATAGACAGAAACCGCCTTATCCTATTAGCGATTGGCAATTGCCTACTGCTGATATGGAGGAAGTTGAAACGGTTGCTCAAAAGCCTGATTTCACTGTCATAGACGTCAGAGATGCAGAACGTTATCGGGGTGAAAAAGAGCCGATAGACTTGATTGCAGGGCATATCCCCGGGGCTATCAATATTCCATTTTCTGAAAATTTAGACGCAAAAGGATATTTTTTACCCAAAGACACATTAAAAAAACAGTATGATAAAGTCTTTGCAAATCGAAAATCTGATAAAATAATCGTGCATTGCGGTTCAGGCGTAACAGCCTGTCACACGCTTCTGGCTATGGACTATGCGGGTTTTGAAACGCCTAAATTGTATGTCGGCTCTTGGAGTGAATGGTCGAGAAATGAGAAAGAAATTGGGCTTGGTGATGAGCCACTTTGAACCACTGATTTTACAGATAAAACTGATTTTACGCTGATTTTTCAAATAACCGTACATAAAACAGTGCAAAATCAGTTTTATCTGTAAAATCAGTGGTTCAATAAGTTTGGCGCATCCTATGGTTGTTTTTTGTGAAATACTGAGGGGTTGTATTGTAACAGAAAAAATAAATTAGCAAATACTACCTATTTTTAAATCAATAAAGTAATTTTGAGAAAAAATATTTTCACATCAAAACCTTATGAAAATGGTAAACAATATAAAAAAGTTAATTTCGGAGGGAGATACACAAGAAGCCATTGATGCCATTCAAGAAATTCTTGAAGGAACGAACTCTAAATTACTCAATCAGACCTACCTTTTAGAGTCTCAATTTAAAGAATTGCAAAGTAAAATTCGTTTAGGCATCCAATCGGAAGCCACGGAGCTTAACCGCATCAATATGTCATTATTGTCAATTTGTGATGATATCCAAGACCAAAAAGTAAAACCCAAACACACGGTTGTGGCATCTGAACAGTCTTCTATGCTACAAAATCCGATGGTTAAATATGCTTTAATTGGCTTAGGGGTTCTCTTAGCGATATGGCTTATCAGCACTTTTATTGGCGGTAGCCCTGATGAAAACCAACCGACACTTGACAATACAGAACAGACGGAAGAACAACCCTCACAATCTCAATGATAAAAATAAGCTGCCTTTATTAAAAAATAAACAAGACATGAAAAATATACTAACCCTACTTATTTTTTTCTTCGGTAAATTAGCTTTTTCCCAAACATACGCCGAGCAATTAGGCTATCCGAAAGGGGCAAAAGTAGTCATTTTGCACGTGGACGATGTGGGCATGTCTTACGATTCTAACTTAGGCGCTATCAAAGCAACCGAAAAAGGCGTTGCAACCTCCATGAGCGTAATGATGCCTTGTAGTTGGGTACCAGGGTTTGTCCATTATTTCAAAGAGCATCCTAAAACCGATGCAGGGCTTCACTTGACGCTCACGTCTGAATGGAAAGATTATCGGTGGGGTCCGCTTTCGGGCAAATCCGCTGTGTCTGGTTTGGTGGATACTGAGGGGGCAATGTGGCACAGCGTCAGAGAGGTCGTGCAACACGCTAAACCCGATGA
>JAYUQN010000962.1:0-7022 GCA_043756725.1 Saprospiraceae bacterium | reverse complement strand
TTTTCTTTTGACAAACGGACGAGTGGAAATTTTCTGACTTTATTCATCATCATAATTTTCTACAAAAGTAAGGCTTTTTTTATAATTTGATTAATTTTTTGCCTCTTGCATAAGGTAAATATTTTTTTAATTAAAAAGCCGTTTGAATAACCTTTCAAGCGGCTTTTTATTGTGCTATACTGAGGGGGGTAAATACAACAATTAAGCGTATGTTGCGCCACGAACTGAAAGTTCGTGATACGGGTAAAATTTAACCCTACTGAGCCATACTAAAAAAGGATTTTAAAGCGTTCAAACCTAAATACCCTGTTTTACAAACCGTTTTCAAACTAACAATAGTCAGTTTGACTATTGGCATAACTTTTAAACAAATTGACATCAAAACCACTTTCATTGTATTTAAATCACCTAAATTTTAAATTTTTATGAAACACACCACTTGGAGTGCCCTTGCAGCCGCAATTTTAATTGTGCTCGGCACAGCTTGTAAAGAAGACAAACCCACTCCCCCACCCGCCGTTGTTGAAACCAAGCCCGCAGTACCCGCTGGACCCGTAAAACTGCCTGCTGAAAAAGCGGATAGCAACGCCAAATTTGTTTATCTGACGTTTGATGATGGTCCGTTGCCCGGCAGCGAAGCCGTTAATCAATTGGTAACGGAACATAAATTTAAAGCCAGTGTTTTTGTCGTCGGCAAGCATACAGGCAACGGACGCAATAGCCTTCGGGCATTAAAGGATTATGTGAAAAATCCCTATATTGATGTCTGCAATCACTCTTTCACCCACGCCAACAATCAATATGATAAATTTTATGCCCGACCCGATACCGCTTTTGCAGACATTGTGAAAAATGAAAAAGAGCTGGCTTTGACCTTGAAAACGGTGCGTCTGCCGGGTCGTCAATTGTGGATGATGCCAGAGCGCGATTTGAATATGAAAGTGTCAAGCGCAGGAAAAACGTCTGAAATGCTCCGCGCCGCAGGTTTTAAAATTATCGGTTGGGATGTGGAATGGGCCCCGAAAGGCACAGCCCCCAAAGAAACGCCCGAAGAAATGATGGTAAAAATTGAAAAACTTTTTAAAGACGATATGACTTTCTCCCGCAATCATTTAGTGGTTTTGACACATGACCCCATGTTTTCAAAACCCGAAGGACAAGCCCAATTGGTCAAATTTGTCCAATTATTGCGTGAATAGAATTATGTTTTAGAGAATATGAGGCATTTTCCAGAAAAGGACATAGCAGAATATTGAACAATGGACAATGGACAATGGACAACATATGCGAATAATGGGTTAAAAAGCCCCGTTAGGGGTGCAATATTGGTAAGTACGAAGCCATTTCACCCCTAACGGGGCTTAGTAAAGGTGTTTTGGCATTCTTTTACCAATATCGCACCCCTAACGGGGCTTTTTAACCTATTATTCGCATAACATGTGTAAATTGTCCATTGTCATTTATCCTTTGTAAAAAAAAGCCACTTGAAAAGTATCAAGTGGCTTAGAACTATGGTAACTAAACTTTTTTTTACACTTAGTTTTGAACAAACTCACCGCTGGCACGCAATTCTACATCTTCGCTTACAACCATTGAAGGCATTCCGCCTACGCCAAAATCGGTACGTTTTACAGAGCCTGTTACTTTGAAACCAGCCAAAGCTTTGCCTTGACGGTTTTTGTTGTTGCCTATGTGCGTCAATTCTAAAGTTACAGGTTTAGTAACACCTTTCATAGTTAAGTCGCCTGTCAATTTGTATTTTTTATCAGCTATTTTTGAAATACCTGTGCTTTTGAATGTCATAGTTGGGAATTTTTCAACATCAAACATATCAGGCTTTTTCAAGTGACCATCACGACCATCATTATTAGTTGTGACCGAAGCAAGGTCTGCTGTTAATTCAAATACGGCATCAGAAAAATCTTCTTTTGAAGACGTCACTTTAGCGTCAAAACTTTTGAAAACGCCATCTACTTCAGAAATAGTCAAGTGTGTGACTGTAAAGGTCATTTTTGAGTGCGCTTTGTCCAATGTCCAAGCACTTTGAGCAAAAGTTGCTACTGATAAAAATAATGCGAGAGCGGAAAAAATAACTTTCTTCATAAATAGAATGATTTTTAGTTAAAAATTAAAAAATATGATTTGACTATATAGACGTAAAACTGCCGTCTTTAGTGTCTTTCATTTTAGTGAAAATTTTGTTAAAATACTGAGGGGGGTCAATTGTTGTATTGTTGTATTGTTGTATTGTTGTATTGTTGTATTGTTGTATTGTTGTATTGTTGTATTGTTGTATTGTTGGCTTTTCACCCAACAATACATCAATACATCATAATTTAGACGGGTCAAAAGCCCGATTAACGATAAAGAATTTCAAAGTACGCTGTCCTAAAGGAGAATCAACATGAATGAGGTAAACACCACTGGCTACAGGGATACCTTTTTCATTTTTCATATCCCATTCTGTGAAATCTAAAGGCTGTTTTGTACGAATACCCGGATTGGAGCGTGGAGGATTGTCAGCCCCTCTTTCATCTCTCTTAAATTGGCGAATAAATCGTCCATCGAGTGTATAAATCGTTACCGTTGATTTATTTGGCAAATTGGTTATCTGCACGGTAGTCGTGAACTCGGTAACTTCATAAGAAGAATAGCCATAATAAGGATTCGGAACGACATTAATCATATTGAGGGAAGAGTCTACTCCTGTCGGTGTATGAGCAATAGACTGTTTGCCTTTTAATTCAAAAGTGTAAGCAGGGTGATTGCCATTAGTGCCTTTGCCTTTGTTAGGCGCATAAGGGTTATTGACACGCAATTTGATGGTGACATCGTTTGGAATTAAACCATCTTTATAAGGCAACATTTTTTGATTGGGTAATAAATAAGGCATAGCTGCCCAAGTCACACTCCTTAAAGCAACAGGTTTTCTAAAAGTGGAACCTGCAAAAGCCGTGCGATAGGTTTTACAGCTATCATAATCTGTATTTGTTACATACACAAATTGCTGCCCGCCCAGAAAAAGAGAATAGGCTAAATTAGGGAATAGGGTTTGTAATACATCTTGCTGCGTTGGATTCCACATCATATCCCGATTTGCACCTTTGGATTCGGGCAAATAAGTGCCAACTTCGGGGTCAAAGATGGTGCTTTCGCCGAAGAAAATATTGAGGCGTTTACCAGATTCAACATCAATAGCATACCCCGGAAACCAACCCATACCTTCTCCATCCCCATCGGGCTTAGGTAAGCCATTGGCTTCAGCATCTTTACCAACCGAAGGCTTTTTACGGGTATCGAACATCTTCGTACCGCCTTCTGTTTTTAAGCCCAACGCAGAACCTTGTGGGTCGTCATAAAAATAAGGGTTTGTTGTCTCTATAACCACGCAACGGCTCCATTTGGATTTGTCTTTGGTTAAAATAATATCAACATTATTCAAATTATAAAGCCCGTTATTGTTCCGAACAGAGCTGGCACTCAAATTTTGCCAAGCTGGAGATATAATAGGCAATTCGGAATTCGGAACTCTATTATACACATAATCCGTCAAATAATAAGGTTTGAAAATATCAGAAACTTTACTGAATGCCTGTTTCGGGTCGGCTTCAAAATCTGCTTCATTCAAACCTGTTTTTATATAATTGGTGATAGGCAGTCCAGCAGCATCATCTTGCAAAGCCGTTAACCAGGGTCTGGTATTATCCGCATACACAACTTGCGACCCGATTGTGCCATTGGTTTTATCTTGAGTCGGGTTGTTACCCGCATCTTCTACTTGCCCAATCGTTACAGAAAAACCAAACTTGGCGATTATTTGCTCATTCAGTTGGTCAATCGTACGGTCAGAAGCCACTATTTCATTGGTAACAGCATTTTTTAATTCCCAACGGGCATTTTTATCTAAAATATCATCGTTTTGGTTGCTGTCTTTGAAAGCTAAATTATATTGCCCATCCACGACTTCCAGCGGATTATAGATTTTCACAGAAATGGGTCCTCGACCCGGCTTATAAACAATGGTGCCATCAAACCCACCATTGATTATTTTATTTCGGGTTTCATCTGAAATATCTAAGAAATTTGTACCTGTACCAATACCATCTAAGCGGGTGATTATAGGACCATCGCCGTAGCCTGCTAATAATTTTACGTCAATAATAGGACGCGGAATAACCTCATAGGGTTTATTGCCTCGATTTTTATCGCCTATATTGCGTCGCCCAGCTGCATACGGGTCTTTTTGCCCTTTTTCTTTCTTTTCGTCAAATTTTTCATAATTATTGTAGGCATAAGCGATGGCAACGAAATAATATTTTTTATGATTTACCAATCGCTTGTCCTCTGTTTTTGAAAATTTATCTTCCGTTATTTTGAAAGTATGGCGAATACCATTGTTTTCAGCATCTACTTTCAAAATTGGGGTATAAATTGTTCGTCCACCAAAATTGGGGTCAGGAGTTGGTGACCAGTTATAAATTTTAGCCACCGTATCTTTTAAATCTATTTGCCCAATAAGGCGTGATTTTTCAGCATTTTCTAAATCAGCGACGCCCACATTTCCATCATGTAATTGATAGATTTTATATCCTTGAAATCTGTAAAGAGAATCTGGATTTTTAGCAGGAATTTTCAAACCTTTTTCTTTATATTGCTCATTGGCATTATTGGATTCAGGTGCATTTGTCAAAACCGCAATGATTTCTCTATCCAATTCTACAAAATGCACATCGGGTGCGTCGGGTCCATCAAAAATTTTGAAGCAGTTATCAAATAAGGCTTGCGCTATATCGTCCGCTTCTTGCAAACGGCGAATATCGGGGCAAGGATACGGCTGGTCAGCTACCCAGGGTACACCTATTATGAGTTCATTGACAGCTCCCGGTTTTAGTTTGAAAGGACCAGAGGCTTGTATAGTACGACGGTCACCACATGGGAGATTGGCAGTACACATAGACCATCCATTGTTATTATTCGGAGCATCTGGGAAGGCATATCTTAAAAAATTGCGGCTACCTGGTTGGTAAGAACTGCCACCTGTCGTAAAAGGTGTTCCATCACGCCATTTACCTGTCAAATAATTATAATACTCCACAGCTGTACTCGGGTCTGTCATACCTGTTAAAGGGTTACATGTCCCAGCATTCAAATAGTAGGTGAAAGCCGTCATACCAATTTCTTTCCCAAACTCATTATTGGGTCCTCTGAAATAATCCACACCTAAAATCGGTATTTTATCACCATAAGTATTTTGACCTTGGTCGCAAACAGACCCGTTTGTACCATCCACAGCATCTTGATTATAGACATACATTAAGTTTCGAGTGGTATCGCAGCCTACATAATCATCAGAGTAACAACCCAAATCGGGGTCAACCCACATGGCAAAATAAGTAGAATCTATATCGGTTCTGGCGCGATTGATAAGTTTGTAACGTTGAAATGTCATATCATTCAACTCATCATTGGTCGCATAAGCAAAAGCTTGTACCTGCACTTCCATCTGAATGGGGGTGGAACGTTCTGATTGTGTATGGACGCCACCGTTGTCGTTATAAATCCAAAACACCATTTGGTCTGGCACAACTGAAACACCTTCACAACCTTTCACATCAATTATCGGATAGTCCCCTTTACAAGGGTCGTAGTTGGTATCACCATCTTCATCGTGAAATTTAGCTAAGCCTTGTGTGGTTCTGGGTAAAACAAAACGATGCACGTCGAAGAAATTAGGATTGCCTTTGGAGGGCCAGCCTTTCACATTTTCAGGTATCAATCCACAATCTACTTGAGGGTTGAGAGAGTCAATGGCTTTTGCCGCTCTAAACAATTTTATTAAAGAGTCAATTTCAAAAGCATAAACCACGAAGTGTTTATCCCATTTTTCGCAGGTTTCGGCATCTGTTGTGCCTGTTGCATCTCTCAGTGGTCCGGGCCAGAAGTCTGTTTTTGTCCCATTTCTATAGGTTTGACAAGCTACTTTGAGGTTGCCTGAAAGGTCTTTTCCTCCTAACCACACGGCTCCTGCAAAGATGGATGAAATAGCTTTACCACCCGTACCCGGTTGTACTTTTGGAACGACATATTGCCCTTGATCTAAATCCCACCACACGTCACCGCTTGATAAAAGCGTTGCGCGCACGTTGTTAATATCCATATCAAAACGAGACGCTCCTTGCACACAATCGGCTCTTGTACTGAGGGGGGTACTCCCTTGCTGTTTCAATCCCTTTTTAAACCCTCCCGGCACATTTGCAGTGGCTAAATTCATCACCGTCAATAAGGCAAAAGCCGATAAACTGAATTTTATTTTTTGTAAATAATTCATTTTCAATATTTTATATATTTGAATTAGATTTTTTAACTTGAATTAGGATGCTAAGGATTTTAATTCAAGTTAAAAAATTCATTTAAAAACCAAATGTTGCTCCTAAAAAAATACGGCGTGGAAACATGTAGAAATCTGGGTCGAGCATACGCATCATATAGGAGTTGCGATAGGCTTCAATATCATTTGGACGTGATTTTTCAGTATTCGCCAATTCACTTTGACCTCGTGCAGAAGTTAAGTAACCATCATTATCAGGAGAGCCTGTTGCTGAATATACCCCATTTACATTCCGAGCATCCAACAAGTTTTGAATACGCAAATACACATTCACATTTAAAGGCACTTTTGGATTTTTTGATAAGGTAAACGTTTTATCAATCCGCATATCTAAATTCACTGTCCACGGTAAACGAGCACCATTTATTTCACCATCAATTTGAGACCCACCAAAAGGTTGAGGCTGTTTTGTTTTGGTATAGGGACGCCCAGAGACGGTAATTAATTGAATATTCGCTCCTGCATTTTTTAATATGTCGTTGCCAAACAATTTTGGCCCATTGTAAACGGGGTCGTCGTAACGATAGTCAATAGTCGTTGTTAAACGATGCCGTTCGTCAAAACTGAGGGGAGATAAAATACGGATATTACCCTTTTGATTCAATCCTCGTTGAGACCCTGCACTGGAACCTGT